>CAYPVZ010000001.1:0-3167 GCA_964414235.1 uncultured Rhodothermales bacterium
ACGTAGCGGTCGGCGAGGAGCCGGACGGTCCAGCGGGCGCGGCCCTCGGGGGGCTCCGAGCACGCCATCGCGACGAGGTGGGCCTCGGCCGTGCCGTCGATCTCGGGCGGGCGCCCCGGCCCGCCCTTGCGCGTGCGGACGGCTTCATTGAGCCCCTCGGCGACGAACCGCTTGCGGGTCCGGGCGACGGTCTGCGGGCTCGTGCCGAGGGCGTCGGCGGCTTTCTCGTCGGTCCAAGCGGGGCCGTCGTCGGAGGCGTCGACGAGCAGCAGCGTCCGGGCGTGACGGATGGTCCGGGCATGGGAGGTGCCCGTGCGAGTGATCCCGTCGAGGCGGTCGCGCTCCTCGTCGGAGAGGCGGACGAGGTATTTGGCAGGCATGGCGGTCGAGGCGGTGGGCCTCAACCTACCAGTAGACGCCTGTCAGAGGACTTAGTGTCCACCGCTACGCGGACGCCCGCCGGACGGGCGCCAGGACGTCAACGGCGTCCCCGACGGTCTCAACGGCAGCCTCCACACGGCCCCTGTCGTCGCCGTACGAGTTCTCCGCCACCCGGTCCACGACGAGGAGTCGCGTGCGCACAGAGGTCCCGTACGGGCGGTAGACGGCTCCGCCCACCTCGATGTCCGCCCGGAGCCGGAACGGCTCGGCGTCGACGGCCTGGAAGAACGGTCGGTGTGTCGGCTTGCCCCGTTGGACGGCGGCGCTGAGCACGGCCACGAGCCGCCCGCCCGCGTCGAGGCGGCGGAGGGCCTGGAGCACGTGGGTGGTCCCGACGGTGGGCACGCGGCGGCTGCCGAGACGCCCGGCGGTCTGGGAGAAGGGCGGGTTCATGAGCACCACGTCGGCTCGGACCGCTGGAGGGAGGATGGCGTCGAGATGATCGGCGTTCTCGCGCGTGAGGGATTGGGCCGGGTCCTGCCCGGCGTCCCGGAGCAACTCCACCAGCAGGTCCGCCCGGCGACCACACAACTCGTTGGCGTGGACCGAGGCGCCAGAGGTGAGCGCGAACGTGCAGAGCGCGCCCGTCCCGGCCGAGGGTTCAAGCACTCGGTTGCCCTCCCCCAATCCGCTTACCCAGGCGCAGAGTCCCGCGTAAGCGGCGGGCGTCGAGAACTGCTGGTAGTCGTTCTGCTCCGCGGTTCGGCGCGTCTGGCTGGGCAGGTGCTCCGAGAGCCGCTCGACCTCGGCGAGCGCGTCGCGGGCGCCAAAGGCCTCTGGCGGGATATGCCCGACGGTGCGGAGCAGGTAGAGGTGGAGGCCGAGCTCGGCGGCGTCGTAGGCGTCGCGGGGCGTGAAGGCGCTCTCGGCGAGGGCCCCGCCGTAGGCGTCGGCGGCGAGGGCGAACAGGTCGCGTGCGGTGAGCCGCTCGGATGCCGAGATGGCGCGTTCGACCTCACGCGCGAGGGCATGGCCAGCGTCGGCGTTCAGGATCGGTGTCATGGTCGCGGAGGTGTGTGGACGGGGCGTCGCCCCCGCCGTCCCGGCCACACGGCGCCTGCCTCAGATTCCCACTCACGGCCCCCCGTGATTGCCCCTTCACGTGCCCCACCAGGCGCCCGCCCGCCCGGCGCACACGAGCCCCAGGCCCCAGCCCTGGGGCGGCGTGACGCCCGACGGGAGCCAGACGAGAGCGGGAACACCCAGGCCGAGCGCGAGCGCGAGCGAAGCCCACGACCCGGAGCCGAAGCCCGCGAAGCAGGCCGACGAGGACGGAGACGGCACCAGCCCCCGAGGGCACGCCCGGCACGGCGCAGACACCCAGAGAGCCGAAGCCGACTGGGCCACGCGCCGGACGACGGCAGTGGACCGACGCGCGAAGCTGCCCCGCCCCCGCCCGAAGCACGAGGCACGGAAGACGAGGGCCGACGGCACCCCACGGGCCACCCGATCAATGCCCGACGCGCAGCCGGTGACGACGGTGGCACCCGGGGCGAGTTGGCCGACCGCCCACGTGACGGCCCGAAGGCAGCCGGGCGACGCGGCGCGGCTGCCGGAGACCCCGACGACACGCGCGGAACGCAGGAGACCAGCGACGGCCGAAACGGGAGAGGGAGCAGGCATGGCGAAGAGGGCGAGTGGAGAGGGCGCCCCGTGCTGGGGCGATGCCGTTCACCGAGGCGCGGCGGAGGGAAGCGCAAAGCGGATGGCACATCCGCGGGGCCACCCGCAGCCACGCGCAGCCGGGCTAGCGTGCTGGCCCGAGCGAGCATGGCGAGGACGGAGGCGGAGCCGTCCCTTGCGAGACCCGAGGCGTGCCCGAGCGTCTGGCAGCCTCCCAGTCCGGGCGCCCCCCCCGTCGCTGCCCACGCCACACGTTTCAACCCGACCGCAGGACAGCCCTCGCCGGTAAGGCCTCGATTCTGCGCTACGCTGCGACTTCGTCGACGTCCGGATCGACACGTCGGCACCCCGCCAGAGGCCTTCCGTGGGGCGGCGGTGCCGAGAGCGCCTCTGGCGCGGCGGCGAGCGGGACAGCGCCGCCCGCGGCGCGGCGACGGGAGCCGGAGCGCGCGGACACGCGCGCAGGAAGCCCCGCCCGGCGGGAGGCACGGCCGCGAACCGAGCCTGACGCGCGGAGCGCGTCGGAGGGGCCCGGGAGCGCCGTCCTCGGCGTGAGGAGCGACGCCACCCCACCGAGGTGGGGTGGAGCGACGAGGCCCGGCTACCCGTGGCGGCCGGTGCGGAAGTAGCGGAGCTCACCAGCCACGATGCCCGCGAAGAACAGAGCCAGGATGCTGCAGACGCCCGCGCCGCCCGACTGCCAGCCGGCGTGCCAGGCCCCCACGGCCAGGAGCCCGTAGAGGAGAACCGGCACGGGAGCCGAGAGGAACCGACGGAACGCAGGAGACGAGAGGAACGACATGGCGAGACACGGAAGAGGAACACGCGGCCCCGAGAGCGCGCGAACACGCGCGCAAGGACCGGAGCGCCGACGGCGCACGCCCCTGCGCCCGCACCGCGCGGACCGGGGGCAAGGCCGCACGCTCGCGGGCGCGTGCGAGGGCGGCGCGCCGCCCGACGGCCTTGCGGCCGGGAGCCCGGTGCGTTGCTTGTGGAGAGCGCCGCCGCCCCATCCCCCTCCCCTCGCCGCGCCAGCGGCCGACGCGACGATCCCGGGGCGCTGGTGGGCGGAGCCCGCGCGCCCCGGGTGAGGAGCGGCGACT
>CAYPVZ010000001.1:3177-67894 GCA_964414235.1 uncultured Rhodothermales bacterium
GGGGGGGGGGGGGGGGGGGGGGCGCCCCCCGCGCGCCGGGGTGCCGCCCCCGCGACTCACCGCGAGTAAGTGCTGGGCATGTGCACAGGCGTTTGGCTCTCTGAGAGCCTCTCAGACCGTCCGGCGCCCCAACGCGGTCTCCCGGTCCCGTTTTAGCACGGCGCGAGCCTGAGGGGGCGCAGAGGGCGCGAGAGGGGCGGTGACACGTGGGGTGGCAGACCCCACGTGCGTTCGTTGCGTGCCCCTCTCCCCTGCTCCTCCATGCCCTTCGCGTTCGACTCCAGTTCCGGCGACGGATCGTCCCAGCCCGTCGCCACGCCGGGAGCGCTCCTCGTGACGGCCTACGTCCAGGCCGACGCGCTGCCTCGCGGGCCGGAGTTGCCGTTCGTGCTGAGCCGGGTCTCGGCCGGCTTCCCATCGCCTGCGGACGACTACGTGGAGGGGCATCTCGACTTGCATGAGCTGACCGGCGCGCTCTCGCCGTCGTGCTACTGGATGCGCGCCGAGGGGGAGTCGATGACAGGCGCTGGGATCCTCTCGGGTGACCTCCTCCTCGTCGACCGGGCCATCGAGCCGACGAACGGCGACGTCGTGGTGGCGGCCATCGATGGCGAGCTGACGGTCAAGCGGTTCCTGCGTCTGAAGAAGCGGACGGCGCTGCTGGCGGCGAACCCGGCGTATCCCTCGATCGAGCTGTGCGAGGGGCAGGAGCTGATCGTCTGGGGCGTCGTGACGTACGTGCTCCACAACGCACGGGGGCGGTGAGGGGGCCAGTAGGGAGGGGCCAGTGGCTAGTGGCAGACGGCGGGCTCCCCTCCCCTGCCGACTCCGTCGTGCCCACCTCGGGACCGAGGCCGGGAGGGTCGCGGCCGCGGCGGCTGTTCGCGCTCGTGGACTGCTCGGCGTTTTACTGCTCGTGCGAGCGCGTCTTCGACCCGAGCTTGGAGGGCGTACCGGTGGCCGTGCTCTCGAACAACGACGGGTGCATCATCGCGCGGAGCCAGGAGGTCAAGGACCTGGGCATCCCGATGGGCGCGCCGTTCTTCAAGCACCGTGACGAGCTGGCGGCGGCGGGGGTGCGGGTCTTCAGCTCGAACTACACCTTGTACGGCGACATGTCGCGCCGCGTGATGGCGGTGCTGGAGACGTTCACGCCGGACGTGGAGGTGTATTCGGTCGACGAGGCGTTCCTGACGGTGCCGACGCCCGAGGGTGATCCGGCGGAGGTGTGCGTCGCGATGGAGGCACGCGCGAGAGACATCCGCCAGCGCGTGCTCCGGTGGACCGGGATCCCCGTTCGCGTCTCGTGGGCGGAGACCAAGACGCTGGCGAAGGCGGCGAGCGAGTGGGCGAAGGAGCGACTTCGATCGGGCGAGGAGCCGTGCGTGTGCCTGTGGGGGCACCCCGACCGCGAGGCGTGGCTGGAGCGGATGGACGTGGGCGACGTGTGGGGCGTGGGGCGGCGCTGGGGGGAGTCGCTTCGGGATCTCGGGGGCTCGACGGCGGCGAAGCTGGCCCGGATGCCCGACCGGCTCCTGCGGCAGCGCTTCAACGTGGTGCTGCTCCGGACGGCGATGGAGCTTCGAGGGGTCTCGTGCCTGCCGCTGGAGCAGGCGCCCATGGCCGGGTACCCGGCCAAGACGCGGCAGACGCTGGTGAAGTCGCGGAGCTTCGGGGAGCCAGTTGCGGACCTGGGCGCGATCTCGCAGGCCGTGGCGACACACGCGGCGCGGGCGGCGGAGAAGCTGCGCGCGGAGGGGCTGGTGGCGGGCCGGATCTCGGCGTTCGTGACGACGAAAGGGTTCGGGTCGGGGCCGCACCGCTCGGGCGGGTGCGACGAGGCGCTCGCGGAAGCATCGGCCGACACGACGGCGCTGGTGGCCGCGGCGCGGCGGTGCCTGGCTCGGGCGTATGTCGGTGCGGACGCCAGAGGGCATGGGTACCGCTACCGCAAGGCGGGCGTGATGCTGGCGGAGATCCGGCCGGAGGGAACGGAGCAGCGTGGACTCTTCCCTCTCGGCGAGGAGCGGACGGCGGCGGATCGTCAGAGGCGGGCGGCGCTGATGGACGCTCTCGACGCGGCCAACCGGAGGTTCGGGCAGCGAGCGGTCGTGGTGGCTTCGCAGGGGTGCCCCTCGACGCTCAGGCGGACGCGGGACGGGTCGGCAGAGGCCCCGGGGTGGGAGATGCGGCGTGAGCGGATGAGCCCGCGGTACACGACGCGGTGGGACGAGTTAGCGGTCGTGCAAGGGTAGACCCGACCCCCAGCAACCCTGCCTATGGGTGTGCCGTCGGGGCTCGCCACGCTACGCTGTCCTCAACAGGGCCGCTGCGGACAGTTGTCTCGCCCTGCTGGATACGCCTGGGGGGTTATCAGGCGCTCGCACGCGGCGGAGGAAGGGATGCATCAACGACGATGGACGCGAGCTGGCGCTCGTCGGTAGTGGCCTCACCCGCCTTTGTATTCAGTTTGGCGCGTAGCGCCTCGTGCCCCCCCTTTCGGGCGTCTGCGGCCTTAGGATGTAGCTTGCCCGGGGCCCGTTCGTACCAGCCCTGGGAGCCGTACCAGCCGACGAGATAGATCCCGTGGCGACGCGTGATGCCGTCGAGGTAGCGGTCGGCGAGTTGATCTGCGAGGGCGGAGTAGAGCTTGCCGTACCAGCTCGCCTTGACCTCCACGACGACGGACGCGGCCGGTCCTACGTTGGTAGCGGGAACAAAGACGACGAGGTCGACGGCATGGCCTCGCTGGACCTCCGCTTCGCGAACGACGAGAATGCCTTGCGGGCCGAGCCGCTCGCGGAGGAACCGGAGCGCTGCGTTCGCGAGGGCGCCTTCGTCACGTGGGAAGGCGAACGCCGGGTTGGCTCCGGTTCGGAGCTCATCGAGTTCGTCCGCGAGCGTGTCCGGTGCGCTAGAGGCTCGTACGATGGACGCAGCGAGGTGAAGGGCCTCGCGTCGAGGGACGTGGTTCCAGAGCGCATAGACGCGCGGGGCCGTCCCTGTGCGGAGCCACTCCTCAAAGCCATTGAGCGTCTCGTTCGTGACCTGGAACAGCTCGTCGGCCGAGCGCACGAGGCGTGCCTCGGGGCGGTCCAGCAAGGCGAGGAGGCGGACCGGAGAGAGGACGCGGTGAGAGAGTTCTCGGCGGCGGGTGCGAGCGCGCTTGATCTGGTAGCGGAGTGTGCGAGGCGAGAGGACCGCACGGAGAGATTCGATGGCTTCGACGGCTTCCTCTGTCCCCTGCGCGGCGAGGATGGCCGCGAAGCCGCCTCGGAGATCGCGGATGTTGTCGGCCGTAGACGGGCTGTATATGCCCTTGGGCTGGGGCGGATCATCGTCTGGAGGGAACAGCTGGTGGAGGCTAGTCTCGAGGGCGACGAGCGCTTCAGGGGGCGTCTCGACCGACAAGGGTGCGTGCCTCGTTTCGTCGGCGATCTGGGTGAGGATGGCCGAGATGACGGCGTCATTGGACAGAACGCACTCGCGGTGTACTGCCCAGGCGGGGACGGGGTCGGCAGAGAGGTGGAGGCGAATCCACGACGCCGCCCGGTACGGGTCGTACGCCGACCGGACGCGGCGTACGACCGCCGCAGCAGCCCCCGGCACCTTTTCTTCGACGAGACGGCGGAGCACCTGGTGGCGGTCGTAGTCCGAGGCATCTTCGAACGCCGTGGCGTCGAGGAGGAGCGCGTTCAGGGCCGGATCCCCGAGAGGCGCGAGGGCGCGGTCGAACGCTCCCAGCCGGGCGGGAAGGAGCGGGATTATTCGGGCCGCGTTGTCCCGAAAGGCCTGCGGGTCTGCACGGTAGGCCTGGGCGATGAGGCCGCGGAGGAGGTCGGCGCGTTCGACGGATCCGTCTTCCACCCGCGCGAGGAGGGCGGGTGCCCAGGCGGACCAGACAGCGTCGTCGATCTCAACCTCGTGGCCGTCGAGAAGGGCGAGGGCACGGACCCCGTCCAGGAGGTGCCACGTCAGGTTTCCCTCCTCGACAGAAGTCCAGTCCGCGGCATTGGGCACCGACGACTCGACGGCCTCGCGGGCAGCATTGAGGACCCGCTCCTGGTCGGCGGCACCCAGCGCGCCCCACCCGGGGTAGGCCGTGAGGTCTGGCTGGAAGGGGTCGCGTGGGTAGTGGGTGTTGTTCTCTGGATTGAGGTTGAGCGTATGGCACACGTGTCTCCACCGGTCCTCAATGGGCTGGGTGAGGTCGTCGTCCAGCCGGTCGGGAATCGGAGGGTCAAGAGGTTCAGGACCGGGTCGGCCAGGCCCCCACGCCTCGCGCGTCGCCTGGACATCGGGGTCGCTCAGATCCCAGGCCTCGTAGGAGCGCTTCACGATGGCCTGAACACGAGGGAGCGTCGGGGCCGCGTCGTAGAGCAGTGCGGCGACTCGGTCCAGTGTGGACGAGTCGGGGGGGTGCGCGAGCGACCCCAAGAAGGTGGCACAGACGTCGCGCACCGTATCGTCCTCAGCGTGCCTCAGCAGTTCGAGTAAAACTGACACGTCCTGGTGGCGGACCGGGGAGGCGTCGTGCAGGAGACGCCACACGATGGTATTGGGCACGTCGACGTCCGCAGCGGACGTGACGAGGGCGGTGAGAAAGACGGTGCGGTCTTCGTCTCCGCTGGCGAGGGCTCGCTGGACATCGTGCTCCCGTGTCCGGAGTGCGTAGAGCTCGTCGTCCCGCGTGGCGAGGCGGACGATGAGCGGCGCGAGGCGGCGCCCGACCTCGGGAACATGGGCCCGTGCGGCGGCGGCGGCGATGGCCCCCTGCGCGATCACGTGGGACGACGGGTCATGCCCCTCGGCGACCCAGTCGAGCGCCTCTACGAGAAGCGCGTCGTCGACGGCGTCGACGGAGAACGGGGGGCTGGTAAGAAGGCCGGACGCGAACGAGTTGTCGTCATCCTCGGGCGTGAGGGCGATGGAGGCGACCAACTCGGAAAATGAGAGGACGGAGGGCCATAAGACGTTCCGAGCGGTTCTCCGTACCCATTCGGCCTCCTCACCGGGGATGCAGGCGAGGGGCCGGAGTGCGGCGAGCGCGTCGGGAGGCGCGAGGTGTCCGGCGGCGTAGAGGGCCGAGACGCGGAGATCGAGGGGCGCGTCTGCGTTGAGTGCGAGCGAGATGACAGGGTCGGCCAACTCGCTGAGCTCGTTCTGGACGCCAATGCGGATCGCCTCCGAGCGGGCTCGTTCGGGGCGGGAGGCGTCCGACATCCAGCCCAGAACTTGTTCCGCGAGCGCGGGGTGCCGGAAGCCACGGTAGGTTTCCGGGACGGGGTCCGTGAATGTGTGGAGCCGCTCGTCACCGATGGCCCCGAGGTAGAGGTCGACGCCCTGGCGGAGTACGTCCGGGTCGAGCGACTGTGGGTCGCCACCCAGCGCGATGTTGGGTTCTCGTTCGGCGAGGGCGAGGAAGACCTCCGGGATGAGGGCCGCCGTCCAGGCCGCGACGTTGCGGAGAGGCGGGACGATATGGTGATCGTCAGGGTCGGTCACCAGAGAGAGTGCCTGGACGGGTTGGGCGTGCCGGTGATTGAGATACCAAGCGGCCAGGAAGTCTGCGACGGCTCCTTGCGTCCACCGGAACACGTGGGGACCAGCCGTGCGAAAGAGCCCCGTGTCGCGAGCGAGGTCCCGAAGGGAGCCCGGTCCGACCGTGAAGGAGGCCCCTCCGAGATCCGTCTCGGTACCCTCTACCTCCTCCCCCGCTAGCGCCCCCTCGGGGTGGGCACCGACGGAGCGGAGGCTGAGGGTGGCCCGGTCCCCGAACCGCATCATCGCGGCGATGCGCCCTGCGAGGGCGAGCCGTTGGCTCGGGGTGAGGAGCCCGTGCCGGTCGGCCGCGAGGCGTCGGCGGTTGTGCTCCTCACAGAGGAAGCGAGCGGCCGTCTCGAAGAGCTCGCTCCGGGTGTCCGGGAAGGCACCGTCGCGTTCGTAGATGCCGAGCAGCCAGAAGAGCGTCAAGGGGAGGGAGGCCCATGACCCCGCGCCCGCGTCCGCGACGGCGGTCAGGAAAGGATCTGGCGGGATCCCGAACGTCTCGGCCGCAAGCGCAGCGTCGCTTCGGCGGAGCGGGGCGAGGGTGTAGACGCCGACGGCGTCGGTCCCCCAGAGCGACTGGAACGCCTCCGTAACGGACTCGGGCCACACCCCTGCGCGGCTGGTGATGCGGAGCCGCAGGGACTGGGCGCGCTCAGGCCGGAGGTGAGGCGGGAGTTGGTCGACGAGTGCATCCTGGAGCAGAACTGCGGCGGCGTCGACGCGCAGGAGTGCTTCGTCGTAGGCGTCGACAAGGAGCGTGAGGGCGTCTCCGTCGTCGCGCCAGGCCCGAACGCGGGGGTGTCGTGCGAGGGCATCTGCGAAGCCGCTTTCGCCCCCGACGGCGCCGAGGTCAACCCAAACGGCTTCAGATTCCTCAAAGTGAGCGATCTCGGTTGACTTCCCCGCTCCGGGCTCCCCGAGGAGAATGAGGCAAGGCGTGGCCGCGAGGTCCGCGTAGGTGTGTACGTCGTGGTTGGCGACCCGAACGGGCGCCTGGGAGTACGAGCTAGTGTAAAACGGCTCCCGGAGATAGCCGCCGTGCTCCGTTTCCGGGACGGTGTGGAGCGGGGTCCAGTAGCGTTGCCACTGGACGTAGGGGCGCCCGTCACGCGTCAGCGTTTGTGAGGCCGCACTCTTCGTCATGCGCCATACCCCAGCTCGCGGAGGGCCTCGTTCACGATGGCGCTGACATTCGTGCCGCGCGGGTCATCACCCATGGCAGCGGCGACCTTGATGGCTTGGCTCACATCGGGGTCGAGGTAGACGGAGTGCTTGACTTGTTCGCCGCCTGCTCGACGGTAGCGGGAGGCGCCCTGATAGTAGGGGTCGGGCGTGATGTCGGCCTCTGGCGGAGTGGCCACTACAGGCGCTGGCGTGGACCTCTCCCCTCCCCTGTTTCTGGCGGGCGTCTTCTTACGACGCGAGGATGCTTTGGGAGCTTCTTCAGTCGCCTCAGGCACGGGTGCGACCTCCGGCGACGGCGTGGACTTCGTGGGCTTCGACGGCTTGGGCTTGGCGGGGGCATCGCCAAAGAGGAGCGACATGGCCTGCTTTTTCTTGTCGTCGGGCATGGGGCTAGGCGTCGAGGTGGCGGAGGACGGTGAGAGCGAGGCGGGCGTAGTCCTGGGCACCGCGATCCGAGGGCGCGTACTCGAAGACCGACTGGCGGGCGCCGACGGCCTTCGAGAGGGCCGACGAGTAACGGATGGACGGGAGGGTCTGGCCGTCGGGATAATCGCCGAACTGTTCGGAGAGCAGTTCGCGGAGGGACGTGCTCTCGGCGACGCGGCCGTCGTCGTTCGTGGGGAGGTAGAGCGTGGGGACGGACAGGCCGTCCTCCTCCTCGGCAAAGGCGGTGACCTCGCGGAAACCCCGAAGGCCGACGATGGACGCCATCTGCAGCTCGACGGGGCAGACGACGAGGTCGGCGGCGTAGAGCGCGTTGAGGAAGAGGGCGTCGAGGCCGGGGGCGGCGTCGAGGACGGCGACGTCGTACAGTTCGTCGGCCTCTTCGAGGGCTTTGCGGAGGCGGTTCTTGCTGTGGCGGGCCGCGAGCTGGGTGCGGGCCATCGAGAGGCGCACGCCGCCCGAGGCCACGAGGTGGAGGCGGTCGCCTCCCCCCTCCCCTTCCGGGTCGCCGAGGATGTCGAGCGCTGCGTCAGAGATCGAGGCCTCGCCGAGGAGCACGTCGCCGAGGGACGGGTCGGGGTCGGTGGGCGCGCCCAGGTGCGCCGACGCGGAGCCCTGGGTGTCGAGGTCCACGAGCAAGGCCCGTCGTCCGGCGTGGTAGAGCCCGGCGGCGAGGTTGACGGCGGTGGTGGTCTTCCCGACCCCGCCTTTGAGGTTGAGGATGGCGACGGTGTACACGGGTCAGGCGCTAGAGTGACTTGGAGACTTGGCGACTGGACAGACGCCTTAGCGACTGAAGGTACCACCAGTCGCCAAGTCGCCCTTCGTACTGATGGGATCCCGCAGGAGTACCCACAGGGGGTGCATGGCTTCAAGACAGACGCTTAGTCTCCAAGTCACTCAGTCGCTATTCAGTCACCAAGACGCTAAGTAGGAATAGCGTTCGGTATCGAATCTGCCTGAGGCCCCTTTCAGAGCTGCTGCATCCCTTAGGGCTCGGCCGTCCAGGCGTCGGGGACGGTGGGTGGGGATCCGTTCGACCCGGTCCTGGGCGTGCTGTGCCCGCTGCGCTCACAGAGAGACGAGGGGATGGACGACCGCTGGGACCGTAGCGCGAGACGACGGGGCTCCGCCTGAGGCGAGGTGACGCGCTGGAGCGCCTCTGAGACGCTCTGGGTTGTCCGGACGGCCTGGAACGCAGAAAGAGGAGGGCGCGGCCCACAGCGGTGCCCTGAGGCGCTCATACGGCCGGGTTCTCCATCGGAGCGGCCCGCCTGTCAGTCTCCCGCAGTGCCAGAGGCCGCAGAAAGGGGGGAGGGGCTGTGCGGTCCGGCCCCTGAGAGATCCTCACTGCGAGAACCGAGGCACGACAGCCTGAGCCTGCGAATGCAGTCGTGTGGAGTATGTGGCGTCCGTCGGATCGGGGCATTCGGTGGCCACCTCTCGGAGTTGCTCCCCGTTGAGAAGGGACCCGTGAGACATCGCGCGCGCGCTGTGCCCGCTGTTTCCCAGGGTTACGACGTAGCCCCCGTACGTCGACTGAGGCGGTCGAGGAGAAGGCGATTGCGCTCACGGACGAAGGCCTTGCGGGCCTCCGGGTCGTCAGCGTCCAGTTCGGTACGCGTTCCGGCCTGGAGCGCGGCGAGGACGGTCTCATTGATCTCCGCCTGCTCATCGTCGGGGAGCGAGCGGTAGATCTCGGTGCACCAGCGCTCGGTCTCGCGGTAGGCCTCGGCGATCTCGGCTTCGAGAGCAGGGGGGAGGCGGTAGCCCTCGCCGTTGCGGTAGCGAATGGCCGATTTGATCCAGGAGCGCGGGCTTTTGATCTCTTTGCCGCCCGCGATGGCCCAGTGGTAGTGCTCGAGTTGGCGGACGACGAGGTTCCAGCCGTACTCGTGGACGAGGGTCTCGGCCTCGGACGGCTCGACCCCGAGGCCGACGAGGGCTGAGACGATGGCCTGGCGGGACGGGTAGAGCACGCACGAGAAGCGGAGCGTGCGCGTGAAGACGAACTTCTTGCCCGAGGCGGTTTTGGAGGGCTTGACCTCCCACGTGCAGTACCCGCGTTCGGCGAGCGTGTCGAAGTGCGGCCCGAGCTTGGAGATGATCTGCGAGGGGTGCTCGGAGCCGATGCGGTAGTTCAGGATGCGGTTGGCGAACTCGATGACATCCATCTCGATGGTCGAGCCCTGCAGGAAGCGCTTGTCAAGCCAGCGGTAGGCCAGCTTGACGGTGTCGTTGGGAAGCGCGTAGTAGAACTGGGTCGAGAGCGTCTTACCGTAGGTGAGCGAGATGAGCTGGAACATGGTGGGTGCCCAGGCCACGTAGGTCTCGCCGACCGGGTTGTCCTCCGAGGGGTCCATCGCGTGGGAGTCGAGGACGTTGAAGGCAAACTTCCAGTGCGTCTGCGTCTCTGGATTCCAGAGGGCGTTGGTCTCGATGGTCATCGTCTGGAGCTGGTCGATGACGTGTTCGAGGCGGTCGTAGTAGTGTTTGGTGGTGGGCCAGCCCATGAGCTTGAGGAGCTCGTACCGGGTCGTTCGGAGGATGCGGTCGGAGAAGCCCGAGTCTTCCGAGAGCGAGAGGAGGGCCACCATGACGTCGTTGACGTGGTGCTCGGGGATCCCCTTCGCGCAGGTGACGGCGCGGTAGAAGCGTTTGCGGAGCGTCTTGCCTTTCTCGGTGACGACGCCCTCCCACTCGGCACGGTAGGAGGTCTCCGTGATCTCGATGTCGAACTGACGCTCGCCTTTTTCCCAGGGGGTGCGGATGCCGTCTCCAGACTTGAGGGCTCGTGTCCGGGGGATGCCCAGGACGAGGTCGACGAGGTTCATGTCGTCGTAGCCTTCGACAGGGCCTCGGGCAAGGTCACGGTCGATGACGTCGAAGAGCGTGAGCTGGTCGTCGGGGTTCGTCACGGTGGGGGCGCTGGAGGAACGGCGGGCCATGCGGTGGCACTCTTTAAAACTAGAACTAAATACAGAGTAGCTACGCCGGGAGAGGAGTGCTGGGATGTCCGCAACTGGTTGGGCCGCAACGTGCTAGGGATATCCACAGCCGTGCGGGATTTTCCCAGGGTTACGTGCTTTATCCCAGCCTTACGACTCGCGTTTCCCAGGATTACGATGCCGGTTGCCCAGCCTTACGATAGCCGTTTCCCAGGATTACGAGCCGGATTGCCCAGCCTTACGACCCTCGTTTCCCAGGATTACGACTCTGTGGATAACCTGCGCCGACCGGCCCGGAGGTGGCTGTTTCCCAGGATTACGACAAGGAACGGCGGGAGGCTCAGCACTGTGTGAACGGCGCATCAACGCCGTTTCCCAGGATTACGACCCAGCGGACGACGTGGACGTGAGGGGTGGCGGAGGGTGGGAGTGATGTCGTGAAGCGCCAGAGGCCGTCGCTGTGCGGCAGTGAAGCTAGGGACGTGCAGTTGCAGGCCGAGAGAGCCTTTACCAGCGTGCTCGACCCCACGAGGCCAGGGTTCGAGCGAGCGTCTCACTCCGTTCTACGACGGCGACTTCGACGGAGAACCCCGCGCGCAGCTCGGTCGGCGTCCCGGCCGCGCCGACGATAGCGGCGACGGCATCGGGATCGACGTCCACTTCGACACGCCAGCGCGCGGGGTTGAACTCGCCAAGGGCTTCCGGGCGAGCGTCGGCCTCTGGCGCCAGGGCGACACGTCTGACGACGCCAGAGGCCTGTCGGGGGCGCTCCTGGGGGACGGCGGGGAAGGTGAGCCGGGCGGGTATCCCCGGTCGGGCGCGCTGGGCCTCGCGTTCCGGCGCCCACGCGCGGACCACGTGAGCCACGTGTTTGTCGTTGCCGAGGGCAGCCAGGTCGAGCACGGCCTCGCCGGCGTCGATGCGCGTGCCGCGCTGCTCCTCCAGGTCTTCGGTCAATACGATGCCACCTCGCCAGAGGGAAGCGGGGTCGGTGTTGCCATCCCCTCGTCGCTCGCTCCACGGAGGGGCGCGTATGTCCAGGCGAGCACGTCTCGCGAGAAGCGCGGGATCGTGGCCGGTCGAGGCGCGTGTCGCCTCGTCTAGCTCGGGCGAGCGGAGCCGGGCGATCAGCTGACCAGGGCGGACGGTGTCGCCTGCGGCGACGTGGATCTCGGTGAGCAGGCCCGACTCGGCAGCGCGGACGGACATCACGCGCTCGGGCACGAGCTGGCCGTCGAGTTCGACGGTCCGCGAGATCGGGACGGTGAGCGCGACCCCGACCGCGAGGACGCCTATCCAGCCGACGGCGCGCAGGATGCGCTTCCCGGCTCGCTCAGCGCCCTCCGCTCCCGAGAAGCGGGAGCCGGGTCGCTGTGGACCGCCACCGGCGGCCGGGGCTCCGAGTGCCTGGCTGGTGTCGGGGACCGTGAGCGTCCATGCGCGCGGAGCCGCGCGGACTGGCGCCTGTCTCGTCGTGCTGCCGTCTCCCTGCATGGCTAGGCTGAGATCGCGCCGAGGACCGGCGCGGTGGGGACGGACCCGACCTGTCCATCCCCGCTTACGGGTGGCCGCGCTGTCAGTCGGACGGTGCGGTCGGTGAGCGCCGCGTGCTCGGGCTGATGGGAGACGAGGACGACGGCGGGCGGCTCGGGGAGCTCTTGGATCTCTTCGAGGAGTCGGGAGAGGACTGTGTGAGCGGTTGCGTTGTCGAGGTTGGCCGCGGCCTCGTCGAGGAGGACCAGGCGGATGGGTGCCGCGGCCACGCGAACGCGCAGGAGGAGCCGTGCGATGCCGAGCCTCTGGCGCTCGCCCGCAGAGAGGGACGCGCCGCCCTCGGTGAGCGCCACGTCGAGCGGGTCGTCCGTGGCCGACTGTCGGGCGAGCTCCGCCATGCGGTCGCCCAGGGCGCAGGCGTCGAGGACGGCACTCAGCTCGTCGTCGAGGATCTCTCGACCGGCCACGTCCTCGGCGGCCACCAAGAGGTTGTCGCGGACGGACGACGAGAGCAGGCCGGGCTCCTGCCAGCAGACGGCCACGTGGTCGCGCCAGTCGGGGGCATCCTGGATGCGGACCCACGACGGGCCTCCGGCGCCAGAGGCCTCGGCCTCGATGGCGCCGAGGTCGGGGCGCTCGACCTGGCCGAGCAGGCGGAGCGCGGTCGTCTTGCCGCATCCCGACGGGCCGACGAGGGCGACGGCGAGGCCCGGCGCGAGGTCGAGGTGGTTGAGGTCGAGGCCGGGCGCGTCGTCGGCGTAGCGGAAGCGGACGCCGCGCATTCGGATTCGGCCGGTGTAGCTCAACCCCGTGTCATGCTCCGTACCGCCGCCAGTCCTGTCCGTCCCCTCGACGCGCGCGATGGTGGCGGCCGGGTCCGCCTCGGGCAGTTCGTCGGCCAGGTCGAACACGCGGCCGAGCGAGACGGCGGCCTTTTGGAGCTTGCCGCCGGCGTCGATGATCGCGGCGATGGGGGAGAGGAGGAGCGCGGCGTAGGCCTGGAAGGCGATGTAGCCGCCCAGCGTCAGGTCTCCCGCGAGCACGAGCCGCCAGCCGACGTAGGTGAGCGCCGCCAGGTGGAGCGCCCGCACGACGGCGTTGGTGCCGTTGCACACGTACCAAATGCCCGTCGCGGCGACGGTGCCCTCGTGGGCTCGGGCCACATGCATCTGGGCCCGGCGGTACAGCGCGGCCTCACAGCCCATCGACTTGAACGTGCGGGCCTCGCGGATGGCCTCGACGCGGAACGCGGCCCACTCGTCGTAGGCGTCGTAGGTCTCGGCCCACCGCCGGTTGGCCAGCGTCCCCATCGTCGCTGTGATCGTGGCCGTGATCGGGACGGCCACAAGAGCGACGAGCGCCAGGCGCGGCTCGATCAGGAGCAGGATCGGTGGGACGGCGAGCAGATAGAGGCTCTGGCTCATGGCCGTCAGCACGGCGTCGGCTCCCGTGTCCAGGACCTCCTGCACGTCTCCGAAGCGGTTGGCGATCTCGCCGCTGCGCCTCGCCTCGAGCACGCGAGAGGGGAGATGGAGCACGTGGTTGAACAGCGCCAGGCGTCCGACGTCGCGCATCCGGGTCCGCGCGGCGAAGGCCGTGAAGCGGAAGAGGTTGCGGACGACGCCCTCGCCCGCCGTCGCCGCGACGATTCCCAGGACCACCAGGCCGAGCAGGCTCACGTTGCCTGCCGGATAAACGCGGTCGAAGAGCGCGGCCGTGAGGAGCGGCGCCGTCAGGCCGAGCCCGCCGGAGACGACGGAGAGCGTCCCGGCCCGACCGATGGCGGGCCACTCCGACCGGAAGAGCCGCGCGAGGCGTCCGAGGTCGTGGAGCGACTGCCGGAGGGACGGCACGTCAACGGGTCACGGTGAAGCGCCGCGTCTGGGCAGCGGAGCCGTCCACGGCGACGGCGCGGAGCACGTAGACGCCGGTCGCCAGGGCTGTCGTGTCGACCTCGACGACCACGCGGCCGGCGGCAAGTGCGTCGTAGGCCACGAGGGCTTCGCGGCCGAGGGCGTCGTAGACGACGGCGAGCACGTGGACCGGCTGAGCGAGCATGAGCGTGGCGCTCGTCACGCCAGAGGCCGGGTTGGGAGCCGGAGCGGCGAGCGCGAACGGCCGTGCGGCCGGGTCGTCCTCGCCCGCAGTCGAGGCCCTGATGGTGAGGCCGATGTCGCCCAGCGCGAACTCGACGCCGTCGCCGTCGAGGGCCGTCAGCCCGACGCGGTACGTGCCGACCGTCAGGGCCGCGACATCCAGGACGTACGCCGATGGCTGCCCGGTGGCATCTGTCGATCCCCAGGTCTCCCAAGGGGCACCGAACACGTCGGGACGTCCGTCGATGCGGAACGCCACGATGCCTTCCTCGGCCGAGGTGCTCCATTCGATGCGGGCACCGTCGTCCGTCTGCACGGCGGTGAACGAGGCCAGCGCGATCTGCACGGGCGGCGGGCCGAAGGCGCGCGCGGCCAGCGTCGGGTCGAGCACGAACGGGTTGGGGGTGCCCTGGTGGCTCTCGATGGTGAGGGTCCGCTCGGTCTCTGCCGGGTCGACCGGGTCCTGAGCGTGCCAGTCGAGGAGCACGTCGCGCTGCGCCGCCCAGAACGGGGCGTCGAGCTGGTCAGCGCCGAACGGGCCGTAGACGGCCCAGACGTAGAACATGGCGCGGGCCACGTCGCCGGCGACGCTCTCGCGCGGCTCCAGTATGGCGCCCGTTCCGTTCAGCTTCTCGGTGAAGAGGTCGCGCACCGAGGCGGGAGGCATCGAGGTACGGGTGATGCCGTCGGGACCCCACCAGCGGTCGGCGTCGGCGTCCACGACTTCCCCGAACGGGTGGTCGCTGCGGGAGCTGTTGACCGACTGCATCACCGGGGCCAGGTGGTGCATGTCGCGGTGGGCGTCGGTGCCCTCGGTGGCGCCCTGGTTCTCGGGCCACAGGTGCTCGGTCGAGTAGCGCGGGCTGGCGTTCCACGCTGCGGTCGTCGGATCGAGAGCGGGGTCGAGCCAGATGGCATGGCCCGAGTAGAAGCCGCGCAAGCTGTCGGTGGACGAGCCGTCGTCGGCTCGCTCCTTGTAAACGGCGGCGAACAGCGTGTCGCGGGCGCGGTCGTAGCCGTAGGTGCTCGACGGCGCGTAGGTCGAGGCCAGCGCGGTCGTGAGCGCGTCGCCGGAGAGATCGGGGTAGATCGCGGGACCATCGCCGGTCCCTTGCGCCGCTGCGGTCGGTCCGGCGAGCGCGGCCAGCACGAGGGTAACCATGAGCCGCGCTCGGAGGAGGATGCCCCTTGAGGGGGCCGTGCTTGATGGAGGCGTCGACATGGCTACACCTCCGGGTCGATCCTGTAGCCTCGGACCACCCAGCTTGCGCGAGTGAGCCGGTGGTTCGCGCCGTGGGTGCCGCTGAAACGAGCGAAGACGCCCGACCCTTCGTTGAATGAGGCGCTCTCGAAGACCTCGCCGCCGTCGTAGGTCGAGAACCGGGGGCGGTCGATGCTGCCGGAGAACGACGGCGCGAAGGTGACGGGGCCGACGGGCCTGGGGCTGCTCTCCTGGTAGACGACGGTGGACGCCTTGACCTGGCCGTCCACGGCGATGCGCAAGAGGAGCTCGTTGTACGTGGCCTCAACGCGCTGCCAGCGCCCGGTGCGGACGGCGTAGGGGCGCGTCATGAGCGTCCAGATGTCCTCCTCGCCGTCGACGTAGCCGGGCGTCTGGAAGCGGACGGCGCCGTCCGGGAGGATGGAGAACCGGAGCCCGGCGTTCGACGCGAGGAGGTGCTGCGTTTCGTCCACGTGGTCGGGCCGGACGTCCATCGCGACCCGGAACGTCTGGTCCTGGATCACGGAGAAGGTCGAGGCGAAGACGCTGCGGCCCGGCCCGAAGCGGAGCGCGTAGCCGCGCGGCGGCTGGCAGTCCTCGCACGGCTCTTTCTGCTGGACCTCGCGGGCGTGGACAGTCGGGACCTCGTCGACACCCGGCTCGGGGAGGTACTGCTTCAGCGCGGCGCGCTCGGCGGCGGTGAACGCCGAGCCGGTCGGCTCAGTGTCTGCCGAATCGCACGCGGCGAGCAGCGGTGAGAGAGTGACTACGAGGGCGAGCGTGCGAAACAGGGGAGAGCGGAGCATGGCGGAGGCTGAGGGTGTGAGGGTGCCGGCAGGGCGTTCGGCTAGTTGTCTTGGCGACGGGGCGTCGCCTACCTGATCACGGTGAGGCGATGGGTGACGACCTGGGCTCCCAGCCGGGTGTCGCTGGCCGTCGTACCGCCGCTAGAGGCGGTAAGGCGGATGACGTAGACGCCAGCGGCCAGGCTGGACACGTCGAGGTGCAGGTCTCCGGTGATGTCGTCGTGGCGGGCGACCGCGCGGCCGAGCGCGTCGAAGACGGTGGCCTCGACGCGGACGCCAAGCGGCGCGTCGATCCGGAGGCGCGTCGAGGTGCGGGCCGGGTTGGGGCCGGGCGGCGAGACGGTCAACCCGTCGGCTGCGTCCGCCTCGGTCCTGAGGCGGGAGGAGTCGTTGCCGCCCTCGCCTCCGAGGAGGGAGGGGCGGTCCTCGTCGTGGCCGGTGTCGACGGCCGGGGCGAGGAGCCCGAGGGGGACGGGGTCGCCAGAGGCCCACCCGCTGACGGCGTTCGCCAACAGGATGCCGGAACGGAGCGCGCTCGGCGCCTGGAAGTCGCCCAGGCGCCCTCGCGTCTCGGGGAGCGGGCCGGTCCAGGAAAAGTCGGTGTAGGCGTCGCCCGCGCCTGTGAGCTGGAGCGAGTACCCGGGGGGCAGTTCGCTCCACTCCTGGACGCGGCGGTGCGTGCCGCTGGGTTGGCGCGGCCCCCGGATGACGGTGCTCCACGCGAGGGAGTCCGGATGCGACGGCGATCCCGCGCCCGGAACGGTGGCTTCGGCGGCGTCGAAGACCGGCCCCTCGATGGCGTTGAACATGCAGCCGCCGGTGCTGAGGAACTGCAGGAGGACGCCGTCGGGGTCGGTGAGCGCGAGGCCCTGGCAGCCTCCGCGCAGGCGCTCGGCGCCCTGCCAGACGGCGCCGATGCCGCCGCCCTCGTCGTCGATGGTGCCTCGGAAGGCGACGGCGGGCGAGCCGTCGGTGCCGTCGCCGTCGACCTGGTACAGGAACCCGTAGCCGGAGTAGGCCCAGACGCGGTAGCCGTAGAGGTCCGTCCCGGCGCGTCCCGCGATCTCGATGCCCTCGAAGGCGTCGGGGCCGTCGTTCGAGTGGTGGATCTCGTTGATCCAGAGGTCGCGCGGGCGGGGCGCGTTCGGGCCCTGGTAGAAGGTCCGCGCCACGAGGGTCGGGTCGAGGACGAACGGGTTACGGTTGCCCTGGACGCGGTAGATCCGCTCGTTCCGCTGGACCTCGAAGGCGTCGACGGGGTCGGCCTCGTGCCAGGCGCGGAGCACGTCGAGCGTGGCGTCGATAAAGGCGCGGCCCTCGTCGCCGTCCTCGGCCTCGATGCGATACGTGACGAGGAAGTAGGCGGCCATCCGGGCCACGTCGCCACGGAGCGCGTGGCGCACGTCGAAGCGGCCGAGCTCGTCCAGGCTCTTGTAGCCGTCGCCGTCGTCGGGCTGGCGGAGGAAGTCGAACTCGACGCGGCTCCACGTCGCCGGGTCAGTGGGGGGGGCCGACGCGTTGTAGCGCACCGTGCTGTTGCGGAGCCACTTCTGGGTGTCGCTCGGCTGGTCGAAGTCGTCTCCGAAGGCCCGGTTGGAGCGCGCGCTGTTGAAGGTGCCCAGCGCCGGGGCGAGGTGGTGGAGGTCGTTGTGCGAGGCGCCGTCGGTGGAGGGCCCGGTCTGGGCGCCCCGGCTGCGCGGCCACACGTGCTCCGTGTTGAAGTCCTGGTCCTGCATCTGCGCTCGAGGCGAGAGCGGGACCTCCCGCTCCCACGACCGCACGAGCCCGCCGTAGAGGCCGCTCAGGTCGTGGAGCGTGTTGCTGCCGACCTGCCGGACAGACTCGACCCAGACAGTCTCGAAGAGGTGGTCGCGGGCCTCGTCGTAGTGGAACGTTTGGACGGGGGCGTACTCGGCTCGGAGACAGCTTTCGGCGTTCCAGCCCCGGAGCCCGTCACAGATGACGCCGATGGGCGTGCTCGGCACGAGCACCGCCACGTCCTCGACGCGGGCGTGGTAGCCGTCCGGGTTGGGATGGATGGGCGCCTCGGCCGCGAGCGCGAAGGCACCCACGCCGACGAAGCCGGGGACCGTCGGGCTTGGAAGCAGGACGCCGTCCACGTGGACGGTCCAGGTGTGACCGTTGGTCGTCGGCGTGCTCTCGACCTCGACGGGTATGCGGCGCGAGTGGTCGGCGACGGGGAGCGTACCTAGCCCGACGGAGGTGGTGACGGCGCCGCCGGTGACGGCGATCGCATCGACGGCCACCGTCGTGCCGTTCGGCGTCCAGCGGAGCCGGAGCGCGGCGAAGGTCTGGGCGTCGAGGTAGCGGTCGATGAGGTAGAGGGTGACGTCGGCCGCGTGGCTGTTCGGCTCCCACACGACGGCGCGCAGGGTCCGCTCGCCAGTCGGCCCCTGGCCCACGGCCACGGCGTTCGACCCCGGCTCGAAGTTGACTTTCGAGCTGGTGATCTTCGGTTTGAGCCCGTCGCTCGCGGTCCCGTCGACGGTCCAGCGCGCGCCGATCTCGGGCGTGTGCTGGTCGATGGGTGTGTCGCCCGCCTGGCAGCACATCGTGTCGATGAACGCGAGCGCCTGGTCGTCGCTGCCGTACGTCTGGGCGGCCACCGGGACGGCGGCGAGCACGACGCACGCGGCGAGGAGGGAGCAGAGCGAGAGGGGAGAGGGGCGCATGGCAGCGGAGGATCGACCGTCCGGCGGTCGGGGTTGAGGAGCCCGCCCGCCGAACAGAGCCCGTCTAGAACTGGCAGGCCGGGTCGTCCGGGTCGTAGCCGCCCGAGTAGCACACGCACTTGCAGCCGTCGTCCACTGGCAGATTGCAGTCGTCGCAGATGTCCCCTCCGGTCATGGCCTGCCAGCCGCTCACGGCCAGCGCCCAGAGCGAGAAGAGCCCGGTGGCGACGCTCGCCCTCTGGACATCCACGTGGCCGCTGCTCTCGACGGGTGCCTCGTGACGGTCGACGTGGAGGGGCAGCGCCCCGCCCACGGCCGAGCCGATCATGGCGAGGAGCATCAGCGTGGCCGCGAGGGCACGCGCCGTGCCGACCAGCCGCGTGCCGACGGTGCTCCGCGCCTCACGGTCCGTCGCTCGGATGCCGCCCAGAGACTCCGCCAGCGCACGGCGCGCGACGGGCTGCCCGCCGACGGGGCGATTGTCGCCGTCGGCGCCCCGCTCCGGGGGATCGTTCGGGCCGGGCGGGTTGTCGGCCTCGGCCGTCAGCGAAGAGGACACCGACCCGTGGCTCGGCCCTCGGCTCGGCGGATCGTGCGGGTTGGGGGGATCGTCGGTCTGGGCCGTCGGGCGCTGGTGGATGGGCTTGCGCCGGTCGGTCACCGGGTCGGGTGCCGGCCCGTCCTCGCTGCCGCCGGTACCGCCGCCAGAGGACGGGCGCCGGTGGATGATCTTGCGCCGGTCGAGCCCGTCGGGCGGCGGGCCGTCCTCGCTGCCGTCGGCGCGGGGCGACGTGCCACGGTGGACGACCTTCCGGCGGTCCGGGCCGCTTTCGTTGTTGATGACGCGTCGACGGTCGGACGCGGGGTCCTCCGGACTGTCCGTGGTGCCGCCTCCGGAGACGGGGATGGGGAGAGCGAGAGCGCTCATGGCAGGCGGGCTCAAAGGCCCAGGTCTGGGGCGTTCACCCCGTCGCGACATCGGCCGCACCGGGGTTTCAGCGGTGGTTGAGGGTGTCAGCGTCGCGGCCTGTATGGCTGCGAAACCGTTCGGCCGCAGGCGCGGCCAGGACCTCGTCGCATGGATGTGCGGCGGGACCCTGCGACGGGCGAGCGTGAGGGCACACGCCGCTCGCCGGTGTCGTGACGGGCTAGCCCATCGTGATCTCGTGGATCGCGCCAATCGGCGGCGGGTCCTCACTCGGGTGCTCCTCGGCCGAGCCGTCCCCGCCGGGGTTGCCTTCGGCCAGCACACCGCTGGGATCGTCGGGAGTCGGACCTTGCTCGCTGCCGCCGTCGCCGCCGGGGTCGTCGGTGAGGGTCCCGACACCGCGGTCGTCGCCGTCGCCACTGGCGGTCGTCAAAGTGCGGAGTTTTGGGGCGATGCCGAGCACGCCGTGGGTGCCGACGCCCTGAGCACTGCCGTCGCCGCCGGGGTCCTGGTCGGTCCCGACGCCACGGCTGCCGCCGTCGCCACCAGGCGGTGCATTGGCGGCGAGAGCGAGGACGTTGTCGGGCGCAGGCCCGTCTTCGGAGCCGGTGTCCGGATCGGTGGCTCGAGGAGGAACGAGATCGGTCATGGTCGTGGGGTGGAGGGGCTGGCGAGTGGGACCGGACGACGCGGCCAGCGCGCGTCGCCCAGGAGCGGGGTCACTTCGACTCCGGCCTCGGCGTGAACATGAAGAGCACCCGGAAGACGCGGAAGACGAGGTAGCCGAGGACGGTGACGAGCGTGAGGACGATGTAGAGGTCGGTGTTGCGGACGCCGATCATCAAGACCCGGAGCGCGCCCAGGCCGATGAGGAAGAAGACGTAGACCAGCCCCAGGTTGAAGAAGGGCGCGTCGTCGCGCGATTGGAGGTCGCGGACGTCCTGCTCGGTGACGAGCCGGGACTGGGCGCCATCGTGCATCATGGCCCGCAGGATGGCCGGGTTGCCCTCGGCGCGCCGGAGCACCTCGCGGCGGTAGTGGCGGCGGTCGGCGCAGGCGACGGCGTAGCGCGAGACGAAGTACTCGAAGAGGGCGGCGGTGTGGGCGTCGCCGAGGGGCTCGACGGGGATCTGCCCGAACGTGGCGATGAACGTGCGGAGGCTGCGGCTCTGGGGCAGCGACCGGATGGCGCCGATGACGGTGGCGCGTTGCTGGATCTCGCGGAGGAAGAGGCCCTGGCTCGCGCTGGCGCGGTCGAGAGCGTCGAGGACGATGAGCAGCCGCGGCGCGCGGCCTCCGCCTGCGAGGTCGTGAAGGGAGTCCACGACGGCCTGCTGGCGCTCGTCGACGGTGCGGAGGAGCTTCTTGACCTCGGCCCAGTCGTACTCGTCGCAGGCGCCGGCGCGCATCTCTGGCGGGATGCCCGGAAGGGCGAGGATGCCGAGGTCATGGAACGCCTTGGCGAGGGCGTCCACGAGGCGGCCGTTCGGCCCGGCCTCGGCCACGTAGACGAGCGTGTAGGCCTCGCCGGGCGCCTGCGGCATCTCGACGTACCTCCTCCGGGCGCGCGCCTGCGCCGCGCCGTCGAGGAGCACGCGCCGACCCGCGACGACGGCCGCGAGGTCCTCCAGGAGGCGCGTCTTGCCGACCCCCTCGTCGCCGAGGAGGAGCGTGTGGCGGCCGAGGACGGCGCGGTCCGCCAGCTCGGCCAGGACGTGGCCGTTGCCGAGGCGGATGGGGTCGGTGAGGACGGTGCAGTCGGGCGCTCCGGGGACGCCGACGGGGCGCAGCGCGCCGACCGACTGGCCGGACGCCGCGAGAGCGTCGGGCCGGGAGATGGTAGAGAGCCGAGGGGCTGAGGTCGTCATCTACTTGTGAAGCCTCGTCCAGAGCTTGGTCACCTCGTGCACGACGGGGTCGTCGAGGTGCCCGTTGGCGGCGTGGAAGGCGAGGAGCTTGCCTGCGGCCTCCTCGTAGGTCCTGGCGCGGCTGCGCTTAAAGAAGTGCCAGCGCTTGGGCGGCTCGTCGCAGAGGAGCGCGCGGAGGTAGCGGACAGTGTCGGCGGAGGCGACGGGGCTCGCGATGCCGGTCTCGTCGAGGACGTGGGCCTCGTGGGCCACCGCGCGGTCCCGCCCTACGGCGTCCTCGAACAGCTCGAAGACGTCGGTGCGGAGGCGGTCGAGCTCCGTCGCGAGGGGGTGGCGTGCGCTGGGGCGCGCGTGGACTGGGGATTGGGGACCAGGGACTGGGGGAGATGGGAGCGTGGCGATCGTCGGCGCGATGGGGGCCTCTGGCGAGAGAGGGGGCTCCACGTAAGCCTCCCCATCGCCAGAGGCCTCTTCGTCCTCCCGACCCTCGGCGGGTGCCACAGGCTCGTCCGGCTCGTCCAGGACGGCGAGAGCGAGACCGCTCGATGTGAGCGGGCCAGCAGGGGAGAGGGGCCTCCCGGGAGATCCGCCCTGTAGCTCGGCGACGAGGGCGCTCAGGCCGGTCGCGTGGGGATGGGTGGGCTCGACGAGGCGGGGGCGGTCGGCTCGCTCGCGGAGGTAGCTCTCGACGGCCTCAGCTTGTTCGTCTGGACTCGCGTCGGCCGGGGATGCCGCCAGGACAGCGGAAGGCTCCGCATGGCCGTGTGGGGATGCCGACCCCCGGCGCGCGAGCGCCAGGCGGTTGGCTTGCTCGATGATGCCGTCGAGATCGAAGGCCCGGTCGGTCCGGTCCAGCAGGGTGGCGCGGTTCTTCGCCCGGTCGTAAAGCAGCACGCGCCCGGTGATCCCGTCGAGGTGGGGCGCGAGGGCCAGGGCCAGGACCTCCTCGCCATCTGTATCGTCGTCGTACGCTCCCCCCAGATCGGCGAGATCGAGGAGATGGACCCGTGGGCGTTCGGGGTCCGCAAAGTCGTTGATCTCGAGGACGCCGCCACGACAGCTCGAGCGGGCGATCTGCCGCGCGACGAGTGCGGCGGAGGCAGACCCGTCGACGTGGAGCTTGAGGCACTCCGCGTAGAAGACGGTCTCCAGAAAGCGGGCGCACTCGGCGTCCGCCAGCTCGAAGAGGCTGAGCGAGGCGGCGTGTCCGGCGTCGCGGTGCTCGAAGAAGCGCGTGAGCGCGGCGGCGGGCGTGACCGGGAAGCGGTAGTCCGGCGTGGTGCGGGCGACGGCGAGGAGCTGCCCCGAGGAGGCCACGAAGGCGTCGTAGACGGGTCCGAGCGCGCCTCCGCCAGAGGCCGCGTTCTCCGCCCCGTAGCACACGACGATGAGCGACACGACCCCCTGGGCCTGCTGGTCCGCGAGGCCGACCGGGTCCGCGAAGGACGCCGGGACATGCTCGAAGATGGGGCGTGCCGTCGAGAGCATGG
Source organism: uncultured Rhodothermales bacterium (assembly GCA_964414235.1). Classification (GTDB taxonomy): domain Bacteria; phylum Bacteroidota; class Rhodothermia; order Rhodothermales; family Rubricoccaceae; genus Rubrivirga. The sequence continues at coordinate 25,902 of CAYPVZ010000001.1, forward strand.
AGGTTAGGGAGCGAGGTCGTCCTCGGATCGGAGTCCAGGGCGGACTCCGGCCTCTGGCGTGACCACAGCGAGATCGGGGTCTCCACCAGCGTCGAGCGTCGCCAGTCGGGCGGCGTTGGTGGCCTGGGCGTGCTCGGCCGAGAGGAGCGCGAGGCGTTGGCGCGCGAGCCCTTCGTAGTCGAGGTCGCCCTGCTCGTACTTCATCTCGGCGAGCCTCGTCAGCTCCCGCTGGGCCTCGACGCGGCGGGCGAGGTAGTCGGCCTCGATGCGGAGCTGAACGGCGGCGAGCTCGGCCCGACGTCGGGCCACGGCGTCCCGCTCCCGTTCCTCGGCCTGACGTTCGGCGCGGGCGATGGCCCGTTCGCGGGCCAGGGTCTCCTGCCGCTCCCGCCGGGCGTGGTGGAGGTCGATGCGCGCTTCGGCGAGGGTGACGGCGGCGCGGGCACGCTGGACGGGTCGGCGGTCGAGGAGTTGTTCGAGCGACCAGGAGGCCGTCAGGCCCCACGTGTCGCCCGGCCACCGGGCAATGGCGGCGTAGGCGGGGTCGTAGCCCTGGCTGCTGATGGAGGGGAACGCCAGCCCGCGCGTGGAGACGCTGAGGAAGAGGTCGAGCTGGGGTCGGAGGCGTGAGAGCCCGGAGACGGACTGCAGCTCTTGCCGCGCGAGGCCGAGGCGGGCCTCCTCGATGCGGAGCGCGGCCGTCGACGTGTCGGCCGCGAGGAGGAGGTCTGACAAGGGATCGCCGCTGCCATCGGGAAAAACCGGCTCCTGAGAGTGGGAGACGGCCGAGCCGAGCAGAGCGAGAACGAGGAGGACTGGGCGCATCGGTCTCAGGCCTGGGCGGGCTCGCGAGCGAGCGCCTGGATGGTCGGGGCCTCAGACGGGTCGAGCCCGGCCGCGGCGGCGAGCACCTCGAGGAAGCCGTCACCCAGGACGGGGGTGCGGTCGAAGAGGGCGAGGGTCTGGCTGGCGAGTTCGGCGTGGAAGCCGGGGGGCATCGCCTGGTAGTGCTCGCAGTGGTGGAGGCGGAGCGCGGCGTAGGCCTGGCGGTCGTGGTCGAGACCCGTGGCCTCGAGCGCCTCGCGGACGACGCAAATGTCGAAGCGGTGCGAGGTCAGCATCCGGTAGAGCGCGAGGGCCACGGAGCGGCGACGGAAGGGGTCGATGGTGTCGAGCATGGAGGGGGAGGGATGGGGGAGGCCACTCGATTCGCTCGTTCGGGGATGGGGGATGAGGACGCCGAGACGGATGCATGACATCCCGCATCCCCATTCCCTCCATCCCTCGCGAACCGTCAGGTCGGCGAAGCCAGCGGAGCGAGCTATCCCTCCGTGTTCTCGCGGATCACGACGCCGTCGCCGCCCCGCTGCTTCGTCTGGCGGAAGGTGCCGTTGACGTAGTCGTTGCGCGAGACGACCGAGCCGTCGCTCGTGTCGCCGGACGAGAGGAGGGTCCGGAGGAGCGTGCCGGTCACGTTGCCCTCGGCGTCGATGGCGAAGTCGGCGCCGTAGTAGCGCGTGCGGACTGAGCCGTCGGGGCCGCCGTCGCGGAGCGTGCCGGTGCCGTTGGTGTTGAGCGTGGCCACGGGCTCGCGGACGGTGACGGACTCGCGCAGTTCGGCGTTGGCGTAGGAGACGACCGCCTCGCCCTCGGCGGGGGAGTAGACCTGGGCGACGCGCCACGTGTCGTAGGCGGCGAAGCTGGCCTCGGCGTCGTTGGACGCGCCGGTGAGGTACGGAATGGAGCCCGCCTGGAGCGCCGAGACGAAGCCCGCGAGGTCGGCGTAGGTCAGGAACGAGAGCGTGACTGACTCGACGGCGTCGAGGCCGCCCACGTCGCGGGCGTGCTGGACGCGGGCCTGCCAGACGCCGACGCCCTGCGGCTCCCGGTATTGGAGCTGCACGAGGAAGCCCTTGGCGTTGACGGCGTCATAGACGCCGGTGTAGGTCGTCGTGTCGACGCGGGCGCTCATCGAGGCCATCGCGCGGGGGCTCGACGCGGAGGCCGCCCGAGCGGCCGATCCGGAGTCGCCGAAGCCGAGCGAGAACAGCTCTTCGACCTCCTCGAAGGCGGCCGTGACGAGGGCCGACTGGTCGGCCGAGATGGGGTCGATGGGATCGGGGCCGGTCGGTCCGGGGGTCGAGCCCGTGGCGTCGCACGCGGCGAGGAGGAGCGCCAGGGGCGCGAGGAGGAGAACGCGGAGCATGGTGTGGTCGAGGGTGCGCCCGTCGAGGGCTGTGAAGGCCGGGAGTGGCCGGGGAGAGGCGAGGGCACGCCTCTGGCGGAGTGCCAGCCGGGCTGGCGTCGGGGCCGTTGATCGGCCCAGGGACCGCTTGCGCGCGTGAGTCGCACGCGTCGGCCCAGGGGAGCCTCCTCCTCCGCGCCGCGTAGACGGGTGCAGGATCGGAGCTCTCCGGTCGCGCAGTGCGCGGCCATCGGTCGAGGGTGTCGGTCCGGGTCTTCGGACCCACCGGCCACCGGGGCAGGGCTAACAGTCCCCGGTGGCCGTTTCTATGTCGAGGGGCTAGGGAGGGGCCGGGCGAGGGGTTGCGCCGGTCCGCGGAGAGACCAGCACGACGCGGACCTCGGTGCGGTCGGGACCGAGGGCGCGCGTCTCGATGCGGCGGACGACGCCTGCGCCAGAGGAGCGGACGATGCCGTCGCGCGAGGTGGTGGAGGGGCGGAGGCGAGCCCGGCGGAGGCGGGCCGTGGCCTCGCGGATGCGCTCGGCCTGGGTGCGCTGCCATGCGGCGGCACGAGCCGCGGCCTGGGACTCGGCCGCCGCGAGTTGGGCGCGGAGGTCGGCGGCCTGGGCGCGAGCGGCCTCGACGGCACTCCGGGGCTCGAAGCCCTCCGCGTGGCGGTCGGCCGTCCGGCGTGCGACCGCCTCCGCCTCGGTGAGCCTCTGGCGGAGCGAGACGGGGTCGGCAGCGGGTGGGCGCGGTGCCGCGCGGGCCGCCGCCAAGTCGGCCTCCGCCTCGGCGACATCGAGGCGGGCTGTGACGAGGGCCGACGAGGTGAGGACGGCGAGGGTGTCGCCGACGGCGACGGTCTGCCCCTCCTCGACGAGCAGGCGGGGCGGCTCGGACGGCTTGTGCGCGAACGTCACGCGGCGGACCTCGGAGCGAGCGGTGTCCTGTGGGTCGTAGTCCTCGGCTTCGCCTTCGCGCGTGAACACGCGGAGTGTGACGGTGCCCTGTTCGACGAGGAGCCCGGAGAGGGTCAGGCGGTCGAGGTCGGCGAGCGTCGCGAACTGGAACGAGAGCCGCTTCTCGGAGCCCGTGACGGTGTCGAAGCGGAACTCGTCGGGCGTGATGCCTGCGGCCTCGGTGACGGTGACCTGCCCGTCGATGAGGTGGCGGACGGGGCGGCCGTCGGGGCCGTCGGGCACGAGGGACTCGAGGTCGGCCAAGACGCGGCCGTCGAGCGTGATCTGCCGCCGGGAGACCTGCACGCGGTCGCCTCGGTGGGCGATGACGCGGTCGGGCTGGAAGTTGGCCGAGTAGGCCGGGCCGAGGGAGAAGACGCGGCCGTCGGTGGTGTCGCGGACGAGGAGCGTGTTGGCGCCGGTCGTGCCGACGGCCTCGAATCGACCCTCCAGGCGCTGGAGGTGCTGGGGGTCGGACGCCTCGACCTCGATCTCGACGAGGTACCCCTCGGCGGACCAGTCGAGGAAGTCGCGGACGGCGGCGCCGGCGTCGGCCTGCACCTTGCGGACGAAGCGCTGGTAACCGTCGTGCTCCAGGACGGCGAAGGGGACGGTGAGGCAGACGAAGGCGATGCCGAAGAAGGCGTCGACGCGGCTGCCGGTCGTCGTGCGGTAGGCCGTCTCCTGGCGGTTGTAGTAGGGGAAGACGCCCCGGCGGTCGGACCAGGGCCAGAAGACGCGGACGCCCTGGACGGTCCAGGTGTCGAGGAAGGGGTGGGAGACGTAGCCGACGACGACGGCCGCGTATAGGTGGGGGAGCCCGGTCCAGAGGAAGGGGAGGGCGAGGAGGGCGACCGCGGCCTGGGCGGCGTAGCAGTGTGTGATGGTGCGGTGGCCGAAGCGGCGCTCGATGCGCCGCGCCAGAGGCGCGAAGACGCGGCCGACCGTACTCCCGAGCGTGTCGACGTCGGGGGCCGCCGAGGCGGCGGCGGCCACGACCACGCCGGTGGCCGTCCAGGGGACCTGGAAGAACGTGGCGGCGACGGTGTAGCCGAGGACGCCTCCGGCGACGTGGGTGCCGAGTCTCACGGGGACGGGGGACTCGGCACCGGGGGGCTGTCGACAGGCTCCGCGTCGTCCTCGAAGCGGACCTCGCGGTGGGGGTTGAGCCGCTGGAGGTGGGCGACGACCTCGTCGCCAGAGGCCTCTGGCGTGAAGGGGAGCGGGAGGGGACCGAGCCCGGCGAGGCGCGTGAGGGCGGGGTCCTCTACGACGTAGCCGGTGGGGGACCGGCGGATCGTGAGCGGCGGCCGCGAGCGCGGTCGGGTGCGTGCGCTGCGGGCGGGTCTCCGAGGCGGGACGGGCGTCGGCATCAGCTCCGGAACATGATGGTGGTGAGCGCCCACGCCTCGGTGCGGTCGGAGCCGTCGAGGCGGGCGTAGAGTTCGACCGTGTATTCGCCCTGGGGGGCGAAGAGGCCGCTCGGTCCGACCCCTCGCCAGGCGGCGGTACGGGCACCCGCGGTCTCGCGGCGCTCCTCGGTGATCTGCCGGACGAGCGCGACCGATCCGTCGGCCTGCGGCTGCGTGATGCGGATCTGGACGTGGGCCGGTTCAGCGAGGGTGTAGCGGATCTCGCACGGCCCGGTGAAAGCGTTGAAGGTGGGGTCGACGCGGAAGCCCGAGACGATCTGGAAGTCCGTGGGGCCGGTGGGCGGGGTGCATCCCGACGCTGCCAGGAGCACGAGGACCGCGAGCAGGGGAGAGGGCCGCCTCATCGGTCCGCCTGGACGAGGCCGCCGAGGTCGTCGACGCCCGGGGTGTGGGTGGTCGTGACGGGAACGAGCGCGCCCGGCTCCCCGTCCGGTCCGGCCGGAGCCCGGAAGTAGTGGACGTAGCGGGTCGCCGGTGCGGGGTGGGGGAGACCCAGCGAGAAGGCGTAGCGGTGCCGCGTGATGCCGAGCGGGTCACCGGCGTGGATGAGCAGGGCCGCGAGGTGGCAGTGGGCGGCCTCCGCCTCGGGCGAGAGCCGGTCGAAGACGAGGCGTTCGGGGGACTCGGGGAGGAGGGAGCGGCGCATCACGAGTGGGAGCGGGCCATCCGGGGCGCGAGGACGGGACCCCGGGCGTGCTCGCGGGCACCGAGGGCGGTGGCCTCCACCAGCTCGCGCAGGCCCTCCTCGTCGACGTGGGTGTAGACCTCGGTGGTCTGGATGGTGGCGTGGCCGAGCAGCTCCTGGACGCCCCGGATGTCGCCCGAGGACGCGAGCAGCCGCGTCGCGAACGTCCGCCGCAGGACGTGGGGAGTGAGGCGGTGGCGGGCGCGGATCCGCTCGCCGACGCGCTTGCACTCGCGGGCGACCTGGCGGGGGACGACGCGGCAGCCGGTGAGCGTGACGAAGACCTCGTCGGCCGAGGAGGGGACGTAGCGCCGGACGGCGAGCCAGTCGAACATGGCCGGGTAGGCGAAGCCGACGAGCGGGACCGTGCGGGTCTTGGAGCCCTTGCCCGTGAACGAGAGGTAGAAGCCGTCGGGCCGCGTGACGATGGCGTCGCGGAGGAGGCCGAGGACCTCGGCGCACCGGAGGCCCGCGAAGGCCATGAGCGTGAAGGTGGCCCGCCTGCGCCCGGCGGTGAAGAGAGAGGCGAAGGCGCGCGTGCGCTCGGGGCCGCGCTCGGCCTGCTCCAGGCGACGGTTGGCCTCGGCGACGTCGTCCGAGAGCAGGGCGACGGCCCGCTCCAGTTCGTCGTCCGAGAGGACCTTGTGCGTCTCGCTCTTCCGGTCGAAGGCCGGGAGGTCGAGCGCGTCGAAGGGGTTGGCCGAGACGACCTCGATGCCTCGGAGGAACCGGTAGAACGACCGGACGCAGCTCACCCGGCGTCGGACGGTCCGGGGTGCCGCCTCGGTGGAGAGGCGGGCGAGGTAGCGCTCGGCCGCGCGGCGTCGGACGGTCCGGAGCGTCAGGCCCTCGGCATCGAGGAACGCCCCGTAGTGCTGGAGGTCGATCCGGTAGGCCCGCTCGGTGTGACGGCTGCCGGTCCGGGTGTGCCGGGTGCGCCCGATGAACAGCTCGACCGCCTCCTCGAACGTCGTCTCCCGCGCCGCGATCACGAGGTCCGCATCGGGCGGACGGGAAGGATCGTCGAGGAGTCGGGGCGTGGGGATCACGGCGACGGATGGGCGAGACAGAGGCCCCGAGGTCGTGTCGAATACTCTAGGCCATTAGGCGCAAGAACAGAGACAGAGTTCGTTATGTCAAGGGAGTGTGAGGGACCCGAGGCGAGTCTGGCCCCCCGGAGAATGCCGCTGCAGGGTTTGGATCGTCCCGTTCCGGCCTCTTTGCGCCGTTTCGCGTCGCCGCCTTATCAGGCGACTCGCCGTGCTCTTCGGGGGCATTTTTCTGGGGAGTGTCCTGATAATGTTCGTTATCAGGACGAGAATCGGGGTCGTTTGCGACCATCGGTCTGAATCGCCCCGGCTGAGTCGTCGAGGGCGGTTCGATCCCTGGACGGGTGGCTGTCACGCTGACAGCCGGTCGACGGAGCGGCGGCGGAAAGGGGAGAGGCGGGCGCTTTACCAGAGGCCTCGGTCCTGGCGGAGCGGACGGCCGGGGAGACCTGGAGGCGTCCTCGATGGTGGGCTCGAAGACGGGTCGTGCGAGGCGCGCCGAGCGCCAGCGCCCCGTCCCCGGTCCGGTCGAACTGGGCGGTCCGTGAGTGCGCCGCGCGCCACCCCATTTCCCGTCCCGAGCCGTGCTGGAGGCTCAGCCAGCGCTCGGGGTTCGGGGTTGACTCCCCGGCCTCGGCGGGTCGGGCGGAGCTGGGGCCACCTCGGCACGAGGTTCGCAGCGCCCGACTTCGCTGCCGCATTTCTGTCGGCTAGCGGGATGGCCGTTCGGAGCGCGGAGGTGCGGCGGACCGCTGAGGCGGGCCGCTCGCCAGAGGCGAGGGGACGGCCGGTGGTGGTGCGTGACGGTCCGGTCCGTGAACCGGACTGGGCATCTCTAGGCACCCCGATGGGGAGAGCCGACATGCGTATGTCCGCTATTGCAACCCGCTTCTCTCTGTCATCCCGCCGCCCCGCGGAGCGGGGTGACCGCTTATCCACACGCCGATGGGCCCCCATTACAGGGAAGGTTAAAAGAGGGGATACAAGATGGTCGTCCGAATATTCGGGCCAAAGTCCGGGCCTGGCGACCTCTATCATAGAAGATGGTCGCCTCGGTATTCGGAGAGCGGCGGCACTTATTCCATATAGGTTGGTCGCCTCGATATTCGCAGGTCGCCCGTTTATTCGGAGAAGGTCGCCCCGGTATTCGTGGACAACTGGGCAGGGGAGGGGGTTGTCCACGGTCTGCTCGGGTGAGCGGCACACCGGACAGGCATCGGCGCCCAGAAGCTGGCGTTGAAGCGGCCCAGACGTAGAGCGGGCCGCCAGCGGCCGGAGGATCTCCGGACTCGCCAGCGGCCCGTCTCGGGCGTCCGCGCGTGGTCGTCAGGTCCCGGCTCGCTTTGGGGGGCGGTACTCGACGTCGGGGCCGGTCGAGTAGACGGTGATCCGGCCTCTCGGGGCCTCGTAGCTGAGTTCGGGCCAGGTGGCCGCGATCGCTCGGAGCGCCCGGCGGACCTTGTAGCCGAAGTCCTTCTTGCCGCGCGGTGTGAGCGTTCCGTCCTCGTCGGTCCGGTAGTGGCTGCCGAGCTGGGCGTGGATCTGGTCGTAGTTCACCGTCAGGCTCTCGCGTCCCGTCCGCTGGAGGGCCGCGAGCCGGTAGGTGAGCCAGAGGTACAGGTCGTACGCCAAGGGCCACCCGCGGAAGAGGAGGGCCTTGCGGAAGTCGAGCGGGAAGCAGCTCGACACGATCTCCGACCAGAACTTGTCTGAGAGCGTGATGGAGCCGCCATCGATAGGTTCTGCGGTGGGCGTGCCGCCTCGGCTCCAGAAGTGGTAGTCGTCGACGACGAGCAGGTGCTCGCCCTTGAGGTCGCGGCGCCCGGGGGTGATGGTCTCCCACTCGAACGTGACGACGCATGTGGCGAGCCGCTGGAGTTGGTCGAGGACGTAGCCCAGGCGCCCGTTCGCGCCGCCGGAGGGCGTGACCTCGATCCGCTCGCAGAACGCGCTGATCGTATGTCCGAGGTTGATGGTGGGGCTCTTCTTGGTGCGCGCCTCGGTGACGACGTGGCACAGGAGGAGCCGGGCCAGGCCTCCGTAGGGGACGCCCCTCGAGACGCGTGGGTGGAGGTGGGTCGGCCCCTGCGTCATGCCCGCGCGGAGGGAGAGCGTGTAGTCGCAGTTGGTGGCCGTGTACTCCGTTGCCAAGAGCTTGAGCGTGCCGCCGTGGCCATCGGGGATCTCGACCGGCTCGCCGTCGGGGCCGAGCTGGTAGACCTCCTTGTGGGGCAGCATGGCCTGGACGAAGTGCGTCGGGCTCATGGCGATGGTGCCGGCGTCTCGAGCGCTTCGCTCCAGGATCTGCACCAGTTGGCGCGCGCGGTTGAGCCGTCGGGTGGAGGCGGCGCGCGACGCGAGGGGGTGACGCTCGGCCGATACCCGGCCGAGGGGTGGCAGTGCGGCGTCGGCGTGCGCCGAGGCCGGGGCTGATGGTGGCATCCGTAGGAGGGAATCGGGCACACCCTCAGCCGATCATCAACGCTCTTTCCCGTTCGGCGATCTACCTTTCGGGACTCTCGCGGCGCTCATGCCGTGGGGTCTCTACGGCCCTGTAAATGAGAAGTCGAGGCCGGGCTCCATTGCACTGGGGTCCGGCCTCGCGTGGTGTGGGTGGGAGGGTGAGCGGGGTGTTCCATTGAGGAACGATGAAGGGAAGGTAAATCAGAGGGCTGGATTATGCGTCGTTTGCCTTAGGGTATTAGCCGCAGCCCTGATGGGCAAACGCGACGACTCACCGACCGCTCTCGACGGTGCCGCGCCGGACGGCCTCGTCGTACCAGGCGTTCGCCTCGCGGAGCCGAGCGTGCGCGTCATCCAGGAGGGCTCCCGGAGAGGTGTCAAGCGCGATGGCGATGCGGAGGAGTGTCGGGATGGTGACGTTCCGCTCGCCGCGGTCCACCTGGCCGACGAAACTCCGGTCGAGGCCGGAGGCCCCGGCCAGCTTCTCCTGGCTGAGGCCGAGCTGAGTGCGGCGTGCGCGGACCGCCTGCCCCAGGAACTCCTCGGGCTGGGGATCGACAGGGAGTCGGGTCCGCGACATGCTGGGCATGGCGCAGATTCCCCGGATACGGACTCTATGTCTACGGGATCTATGGACCCCCCAGCCGGTTGCTCAGTGTGGATCGAGACGCCAGAGGCCGCGGGCTGCTGGGCGGTAGTGCCGTTACGTCTCTGTTTCTTCAGCTCAAAGCGACCGGCGGTTCGGTACCCTAGCGAGATGGGCACCCGCGAGTGCCCTGCTCCTTGGCCGTCCGCCTGCACACGTACCCCCAATGCCGACTTCGGCACACCCCCGCACACCCTTCGAGGGGACAGGCGACGAGTCGCCGTCCTACGACACGGACGGCCCCATCGTCACATCGATCGAGTACTACGTCCTGCTGGTCACGAAGCGTCGGCGGCCCCACTTCGCGGACCCGGTCGCGCGGGAGCGCGTGGAGACGCTCCTCGTCGAGCTGGCGGAGACGCTCGGGTGCCGGATGACGAGCTGCGAGGTGAAGCCGTCCACGGCTCTGCTCCAGGTGCGGGCGCCGTCGACGATCGCGCCTCACATGATCGTGCGGGGGTTGCGGCGCGGGGTGGTCCAGCCGCTGAAGGCGGAGTTCGATGCGATCCGGCGGGCGGGGTCAGTGTTCGTGCGGCCGTACCTGCTGGCGACGGTGCCGATGCCGGACGGGGACTGCGAGGCGTTCGAGCGGCGGATTCCGACGCGGTAGAGCGCGGCCACTGAGGAAAGCGATGCTGGGTACGGAAGGAGTCGAGGAGGATCGACTATGACTTATGAGAATGAAGGTTCTCGATAGACGTAGCTTCCACGACGCGACCCCTCGACAGCTCGATGGAGTCAGGTAATGAGTGTAGCGAAACTGCAATAACGGAATGAACGAGTCAGCCCTTCCTGTCCCAGCCCTCGCCGCCGTCGAGGTCGCGAGCCCTCGGTCTGGTCCCAACCCGGCCACGGTCTACCTCGCGCGCTTGGCACCCGGCAGCCGACGGACCATGCGCGGCGCGCTGGCCACTGTGGCGGAGATCTGCGTGCCCGACGCCGACCCGCCTCTGGCGCCAGAGGCGTTCCCGTGGTGGTCGTTCCGCGCCGAGCACGCCAAGGCGGTCCGGGCCGTGCTGGCGGAGCGGTTCAAGTACACGACCGTCAACAAGACGCTCTCCGCGCTCCGGGGCGTCCTGCGCGAGGCGTGGGAGCTCGGGCTCATGGAGACCGAGCACTACCACCGCGCCGCGGCGGTCCGCGCGGTCAAGGGGTCATCCGCTTCGGCGGCCACAGGCCGTTCCCTCGCCAGAGGCGAGCTGCGCGCGCTCATCGAGGCGTGTTTGACGCCGGTGTCGCCCCGGAAGGGTGATGCTCCGATCGTGACCGAGAAAGGACAACGCGATGCGGCGCTCGTGGCGTTGGGCTACGGGTGCGGCCTGCGCCGGGACGAGCTGGCGACGCTCATGGTGGGCGACCTCGACCTCGTGCAGCGGCGGGTCGTCGTGCGCGGCAAGGGCAACAAGGAGCGGGTCGTGCCGATCCCGCCGGGGGCGTTCCATGCGCTGCGAGATTACCTCACGGTCCGTGTGGAGAGGCTCGTCGACGCCCGCGACGAGCCCTCCCTCCTCTCACCTATATATAGTGACACGCCACTCTTCGTCCGGGCACGTCGTGGCGGACGGTTGGATCGCGATGCGGAGTCCCTCACGGGGCAGGCGGTCTACCACGTGCTCAAGACAAGGGCGACCGAGGCGGGCGTCGAGGCGTTCAGCCCCCACGACCTCAGGCGGAGCTACGTGGGGGACTTGCTGGACGAGGGCGCAGACTTGTCGGTCGCGCAGCAGCTCGCGGGGCACGCCAGTCCGACGACGACGGCGGGGTACGACCGGCGGGGGGAACGTGCGAAGGAGCAGGCGGCATCAAGACTCGACGTGCCTTACGATGGCTAACGCCCCCGCCGATCAATGGCCCGGCGATGCTCTTCAACTCCCTCGACCGTGGCAGTGCTTGAACTTTTTGCCACTGCCGCACGGACAAGGCTGGTTCCGAGGGTTCTTCCTTGACGAACGCCGATCTGGAGACGCTGTCTCAGACGTCGCCTTCGAACGACGCCATGCGAGGAACTCGTCGACAGGAGGCGCAACTACGCCCTCCGGAATGATTGGCTCCGTGTCCGCCAGCAGTGCAACGGAGTCCGGGTCATGCCGGCCGATCTCCCAGGCATCCTTGACAACGAGATTTTTTAGGCCTAGCACAGCACCAAAATTGACGCTCTTCATCTGAAGCCCCTCGATGACCCCAGACGCAAAGCCAAAACGGCCATGGCGTTCGTAGTCCGCCAGGAACCTGTTCAGGTTGAAGCTGCTCTGAGGCTCCATCAGGTGGATCCGAGATCCCAGGCTGGTAAACCGGATGTCTCCATCGAATGCAGTGTCTGGGTCCGACCCAACAATCACTCGGTAGTGGGCCGGGTTGTCTCGGTCAACTCCGCGAATCAATGCGACCCGAAGGATCGCGTTGTCGTCGTACTGGCCATACTCGTCCATCCACCGCTCGAAGATCTCCCGACCGACGTTACCGTTTCGGAACATCAAGACGAGTAGAGGGGGATGCACGCCGTCCGGGTCATGGACAAAGCCGACGCCTGACCACCCGGCCTTACTCCAGAGGCCGTCTCGGATTGGAGAGACCGTCTGCATCTCCGAGTGCTTCGCCCTTCCAGCATCCAGATCAGGAGGAGGATCGCCTTTGCCAAAGGTCAGTTTCGACTCGCGAGGGGGTGGATCCGGTGCGCTACCACTCCAACGCTTCGTGCGGAGAAGCGGATACTCGCGTCCATATTCATAGAGCCGGAGCTGAAGTGGGGGGGTATGACCCAGAACGTTACCGATCGTCATGAACGAGCTCGTGAACGCGAACGCTCGATCGAGAGACTCTTGGCCCTCGAAGAGGTCCGACAGCGTGCTTTCCAGATCGGCGAAGTGAGTCGTGTGCGCTACGAGAGAGGTCACGATCTCGAGCGTCTTCTCGCGCACCGCAAGCTGCTCGTCGAGGTCCAGCGCGTGCGGATCGAACGGGCGGACGCTCACCTCGAAGTGAGGACGCCCCCCTTCCTCGGTGACCTCGAAACTGAAAGGGCGAGGGGCAAAGTCTGACGACCGGACTCGCACCGTTACATCGGGAAGCCCCGCGATCGCTTGCTCGACCGATAGCGAGCCCAGAAGGGCTTCGGCAGCGGCGAGTATCGATTCCGCGAGTTCGACGCACGGCGCCCCGTTGTCGGCCTCGACCGTGTAGTCGCACCCGAAGATTCCAGACCGGAGGACAACGCGCTGTCCGTTCCAAAGTGCGGGCTCCTTGGGTAGGTCGTCGGCTACGGGCTGCTGACTGAGCATCACGAAGAAATCCTCGCGCTCGTCGGGGCCGAAGCCAAGCCGGTCCCATACCTCTTCGTCATGACCGAGGGCGTAAATGAGGGCCATAGACGCGGCAGGAAGTCCTATCCGCTCGAGTCCGTCAGGTAGTTGTTTCAGACGCCCGAGATCGAAAATGCCGGCACGGAGCAGGAGCACCGCAACGGACGCATCGAAGATCTCGGCGTCCCCGAAAGCCTGGTCTGGATCGTCACTGTGGGCAGCAAGCGCGGACTCGACAGAGGCGTGGCTCGTATGCCACGCCAGAACGTGGGGAAGGCGGCCGAGTTGGAGCTCGATCCACTTGAGGCGGCGGTAGCATGCGGCCTGGACGCGCGTGACCTCCCCATAGCGCCACAGCTCATCGGTGGCGAGTGACGCCGCCGCGGCGAGCGTTCCACGCGCCGCCCACAAGAGACCGAGCTGTTCGTAAGCGACCCCGCCGAGATACAGCGCGATGACGGCCTCGTGACGGCCCTCGTGGTTGTAGAGCTTGCTGAACGAGCGGCCGAGCACGCGAATGGCGTCCCGAGGCCGGTCTTGGTCTAGGAACTGGCGACCTCGTTGCATGAGGAGCCGAGCCGCTCTAAGGCCCTCGTCTTGCTCGGACGAGATGGTCAAGGTGGCCTCGAAGAGCTCGTCGTACCCAGGGGCGTCACCGAGGACTTCGCCCAGTTGGGTCACGCTCTGGACGATCGTATCGAGCGGAAACCCGGTGAGCCCCCTGGCCTGTCGCACAATCTGGGCGAGATCACGCAATACGGGTTCCGGAGACGAGCCGGACGCGATCCGGTGCGCGAGATCGATGTTCAAAAGGAAGGTCTCGGCCTGGAGAGCCGTACTCGGGCGGGCCACTTCCAGCGCTAGGCGTTCGAGCTCAGCTATCAGCGTCGCAGTCCGCTCCTTCATTGAAGAGCGGCCCGCTTCGTCCCCAGCCCGCCTCGCATAGAGGAGGTGCCACAAGTTGGTCAAGCGCTCGAGGTCGTACGCGTTGCGGCTCCCGGCAGCACGGGCTTCGACTTCGGCGTACTGCTCCTCCAGGCCCTGCTCGTCCTCGAACCACCAGTACGTGGTCCACGCTCGTTGATAGGCGACCTCGACCCGCTGGCGGTCGGTTCCGTACCGGGTCGCAAAGCGGTCGGCTCGGGCGAACAGTCCGTCCACCTCGTGCCGTGGACGGTCGAGGCCGCGAGCGATCTCGGCCGCGTCCAGCGCTGCGGACGCGAGGGGGGGACCGAGCGCCTGGTCCTGAATGGCCTGTCCGATCCAATCCTCTACGTTGGCCAAGGCCTCCTCCCTCTCTAGGTCTCGCGGTCCTTGCCGAACGAGCCGGTCCGTCTGCGAGCGGAGGCCGAGCTCCTGCTCAACGAGGTCTTCGTGACCGCCCTCGAACACCCGGTCGAGGATCCACGTCCTGTCGAGAATGCGGACATCCAAGCCGTGCTCCTTTCGGAGTTGGTCCTCCACCTCTGCGCGCTTGCGATCTGGGACGAACTGGTTGGTGATGAAATAGGCCCTGACATAGTCCCGGTCGGTGGCTGCGACTTTAGCGATGTCGGAGCGGACCTTGGGGCGCCAGGCTGCTTTGGCACTGAACGCGAAGGCCCAGCGATCGCGCGATGCTCCCTCGTCGTACCCGACAATCCAGATGAAAGCGAGGTCTTCCGCGACCGGGTACGTCTCGCTGTCCACCTTGCTATCGCCGCCACCGGTCGGTCCAGTCTGAGGAAGGAGGTTGGGGCATAGCTCGCGCTTCGCGAGACCATGGGCAAAGCGCTCGAAATCGGTCTCTTGCCCTCGGCTCGTGAGCGTATCGAGGTGGTACTCGAGCAACTGACGGTCGATCGTACGCTCCTCGGTGAAGGTGGAGTCCGAAAACCGTTCTGGGCGTCGGCTTTGGAGGAAGGCGCGCGGGCTGTACCGCGGCGCCTCTCCAGTCGCGCCGAGCACGCCCTGAGAGGACTGGCCGCCGAGTTCAGGGGCGAGGGGATCAGGTTCGGCCATGACAGTGCTTGTACTTGCGACCGCTCCCGCATGGGCACGGCTTGTTGCGTGGGTTCTTCGGCAGACGTGGGGGCTCTGGATACTCCTTTTCGTGCGCCCGGTGCTGAGTGATCTCGGTCAGCAGGCCTACCTCCTCATGGAAGTAGGCAGCGTCTGCTGCTTGCTGCGACGTCCACTCCCGAGCATCGAGCCAGAGGCCGTCCTCGGAGTGGTCGCTCCCATGAAGAGGAGAGGTCGCAATGCCGATGATGTCCTCGGCGTCCGGGAAGACGTGCTTTGCCGCCAGGCAGTACCCTTCCAAAAGCTTGCCCCGAGTCTCGCGGTACTCCTCGTAGCTCTCGCAATACGATGGCCGCCCAAACACCAGGAACACATAGTGGGGCTCGCCGGGAAGCCGGGGAAGGATGACGCGTGCCGCTTTCCAGTCCCGCCCATCGTCGGGATACTGGAGTACAAGGTCGCAAATCGCACGCCCAAGGACCCGGCGATGGAATCGAGGTTCGGCAGCGAGGAATCGAACGATGTGCTCGCGCGCTCGGGGCGAGGGATCCGTCGCGTGGTAGTACCGACCGCCGATGATGTGCCGGTTGAACGTCTCGATAAGCCGGTCCCAGGTGTAGCTCACTTGGTCGGCTTCGATCTGGGCTCGTCGCTGCGGGGAACGCGAGAAGTCGGACCAGTGGCCCTCGTCGAGGCCAAAGTGGGTGTAGCCGCCAGGGATGTCGAAGCCGTGCTCCCCGTCGTCGTCTAGGTTGGCGAGGTAGCGCGCGAGCAGCTCTTCCTCACCGGCCACGGTGACGATCAGGTCGGATCGGAGGAGGTCTTCCTTCTTCCGGAGGTACGCCGTGAAGTCAGCGACGGTGTCGAGCGTGCGGAGCACGATCTCCAGCGACGTGTCCTCGAACGCGTGAACGAACCCCTTCCGGGGGTCCAAGTCTCCGACCACGAAAGGACCCACTGCGGGTCCCGGTTCGGCAAAATGGTCGTCGCCGACGACAGCGCTGTTGATGATGAAGCTTCCACTCCCCCCTCCGTAGTACCGGCGGCACGGCTCGACGGCGTTGTGCGCGACCACGACGTGGTGAAATCGGGCGCGGTTGGGAGGCGGAATGTTGATGGGGAAAGACTCATTGCATTGCCGGTCGAGGAACAGGCGGTCGGGGTGTGCGCGAATCCACCGCTCTGCCCCCCACGCCTGTTGGGCGGACTTCCATACGGCTCGTTTGAACCATCGCCGCCAGTCTAAGACGGGGTCGTCTGTGTTCGGGAAAACGCAGTCTTTGTCCGAGAAGACGATGATGTCGTCACCAAACACGACGAGCAGGTCCGCAACCTCCTTCCCTTCCCCCGTCGAACCCTGATCGCGGTACACGCTGGGGTATGACCAAAGCGATAGGAACGTTCGGTCGCAGAGCTTCTGGAGGTACCGCTCCGCATCGGTAACGCCTTGCGCACGATGTATGGGTGGGCTCGGCTTTGATGATCCTGGCATCGACAGGAGGGCCGTAGTGCGACGGCAGGGTGGATTGGAGTAGGCGATCTCCAGAACAGAATGGGATAGGCTACTTAGGCCCTGTGACGCCTCTCTGTCGTCGCGTGAACTTGGATTCAAGCGCACCCAAGTACATCCGCAGGTTTGGGCGATATATCCCTGCCCATTCGCGAACCCTATGACCCTGCCCCCTCGAGAAGCCGCCTTCGTCGCGAACAGCAACGTCCAACTGAGGGACCTTCGGGATACGTGTTCGATGTCACGTCAGCGGAGCTGTCCCGAAAGGGTGGTACTGGGAACTGTATCAAATCTATCTCTGCGTGCTCTCAGGGCGTCCCCACTCGCTGTCCGAGAAAGTTCACCTTCTCGGACAGTCGGAGATGAGTGGACGAATCTGGGATTCGAAATCAGCCTCTCCGCGCAGCGTTGGTTGATTCTGAGCGCCTATAATGACTTCTTGCACGTATCCCGAAGGTCCCCCAGGTGGAGCCGCTGCGCCGGGTGCTGGGGGCGTATCTGGATGCGCTGAGCGCGTTGTTTGTGGACGCCGCGGAGGGAGCGCCAGAGGCTCCGGCGCTCGGGCCTCTGGCGGCGGCGAGTGTGCCGGTCGTGGAGGCAGAGGCGTTCGCGCGGGCGGTGGAGAATCAGCGCCAGAGGCGGCGGTGCCTGCTGGGGCTGGTGCGAGACGCGGGGCTAGGGTAGGAGGCCGTGGTGCGGTATGGCTAGCAGGACCGACTGGACCGCACTCGGCTCCTACCAGCGCGGTCTTGCGTGGCAGCAGACACAACCGCTACGAGGCTAGACCAAAGTGAACCATATCAGGCTGCCACGATCGCGAAGTGGAATGCGCGACGACTCGTTCAGGCGACTCCCGCGTGATCTCGACCTCGATAAGGGTCTCTCCTTCCTTTGTGGGTCCGAGTTCGAGAGCGAGGTAGTCGAAGAGGGCCTTGTCGTGAACGGCGAGCACGAGTTGGCGCGGGTCCTTCGGGTGATAGGCAAGCGTGCGGAAGAGCGCCGCAAGGTTCGTCGCGTGGACATCGTCCATGCTCTGGACCGGGTCATCGAGCACGAGGATACGTGGCCGGGTCGGTTCGGCGAGGTGGAGGGCGAGGAAGAGGCTGAGCGCGGCCGTGTTGAGGTTGGCCGAGCTCACAAGCGCGGCGATGTTCTGGGCGACCGGATCCCCATCGGGGTCCCCATCGGCGAAGGCATGGACGGCGGCCGTGAGGTTGCCGATGGGACCCTTGGCTGTGATACGAGGGCGAAAGCGTTCATCCCGGACGAGGCGGGTATAGAGGTCGTCGACGAGCGCGTTCAGGTGATCGTCGAAGGTTCGCTTAACGAGCGTGCGGGTGGTCGTGGCCGCAGCGCTGCGTAGCCTCCGGGCGCGTTCGACGAGGTCGTCAACGCGGCTGCGCGTGTCGGAGAGCCGGTTGAGCTCCTGATCCGCGGTCTCGGCGCGGGCCTTGGCCTTTTGCGTAGCGTTCCGCGCTTCACGGAGGGCTTGGACCTGCGTACGAGTCTCTCGGTAGGCAGCAACGCGGTTCTGGTGCTCCGCCGCACGCTGGACAACCAACGCGCCCAGGGTACTTAGGGCGGCGGGCGTGAGGAGATCACCAGGAAGATCAGGGGTTCCGAGAGCCGCCCAGGCCTCCTCGGCCGCACGGGATACGGCCTCATGGCTCGCCTGCCACGCACGCCGGTCGGCCTCCGCACGCGCGCGCCGGTCGAGAGCGGCCAGGGGCTCTCCGAGGCGGTCCAAGGCCTCTGAGACGGATGTAAGCAGCGGGGGAACTGCTGAAAGCGAGGCGAGGCGCTGACGCAGCGCCAGTGCACGGTCTTCGGGAGCGTCGGCCGCGAGCTTGGACGCTCGCGCTTCCGCTGTGGCGCTCTCTTTGACGAGGGCGTCGCGGCGCCGGATCTGCTCTTGGAGTTGGGTCGTCGCCGCGCCGAGCCGTTCGAGTTCAGCGGTGACGTGATTGCGCAGACTGCCGCCCGTCTCAGCGAAGTTTCGGTCGCAGACCGGACATACGTCGTCGTCTACGTGGGCGAGAGCCTCTGAAAGCATCTGCTGTCGCTGCTGGACCTCCCCGACCGCCGCTGCGCTTAGGGCGACGAGTCCGGCGAGCTCGTCCTGGATCTCTGCGGTTCGCGCACGCAGAGCAGCGATCTCCGCCGTCTCGTCTGTGGCCCTTCGCAGCCCAGCCTCGGCCGTCTCCTGCGATGTCGCGAGGTCTGCGCGAGCGCGGGCGAGCCAGGAGCGCAGGGCTTGCGCCTCATCGGTGGCGACTTTGAAGGCCCGCGCATTGTCATCGTCTGAGACCTCTACAAGTCGGTACACCCCCGGACCCGTAGGTTCGAGGCGATCGAGGGCGCCCGAAAGCGCGCGAGCCGCGTCGGCGAGTGGGGCGCGGACCGCGCCGAGGTCAGCGACTGGGAGCGCGGGCGGCCCCGCATCGCCAGGCTGTGACGGCGCGCTCAAGGTGTTCGCCCACCCCCCAAACCGCTCCACATCCGCGCTGGCGTCGATTTCAGCCACCGTAGCCGCTTCCAAAATTTCTTCGAGGGACTCAGAGGGCGCTGGGAGGCCGAGCCGCTGTGACAGGACTATGAGCGCTTCCTTGGCCTCTCGCTCAGCCGCGACGGCCCCGTCCGCCGCAGTGCGCGCGGTCTCGGCGGCGGTCTGCGCTTCGGCGAGGCGGGGCTCGAGAGCGGCGTACTCGGGGAAGGTGTTTCGGAGTCGACGTATGTCGGCGGGAACGTGGAGCCCCTTTTCGACCGCTTCGAGGTGGTCCAAGTCGAGGAAGTCGCGGATGAACCGGATGACCGGTGCGTCGTCTTTGGGTCCCTTCTTCGACTTCTTGGCCGCGGCTTGGTAGACGTGGAGGAGTTGCGAGAGGTGGGTCTGCGAGAGGTAGCACCGGTCCACGAACGCCGCCTGTGCGGACTTGGAGAGTGCCTTGCCGCCAGTCGGCGTCCGCTGCCCGACGGTCCGTTCGACGAAAACCTCCTCACCCGAGGTCGTCGCCCAAAGCCGGACCGCGGCGGGGTCGTCGGCGCCGTGGTGCTGGAGCACGTTCGGGTAGTCGCTCGCGAAGCGCGACAGGTGCGCGACGGAGCCCGTGACGGCGTACTCGATGGCCGCCATGAGGCTGGTCTTCCCCGAGCCGTTGCGCCCATGGATGAGGACGACGTTGCCGTCGAGGTTGATCGTCGTGGGCGAGCGGTAGGCGCGGAAGCGCTCTACCTCGATCTTTTTGAGACGCTGAATCATGACGCAGACGGGGCAGGACCGGAGAGAGCCTCAGCGAGGAGCTCACGGAACGCGCGGTCGACGGCCTCCTCACCGTCGGGCGCTGCGGAAAGGAGTCGCTTTTCCGCTTTGTTGTCGGCGGCATCGCCCAGAGCGAGTCGAAGCTCCTTCACGGCTCCCGGCCGGGGTGCGTCGAGGTCGTCCATATTGAGGGGGCGGAACACGCGGAGCGCTTCGGCGACGGTCTCGGGTGTCTGCTCCTCCCGCGCGACGACGACGAGCCGAGCGAGGGGGCGGAGGGCTTCGAGGGCTTGCGAGTCCAACGGCGGGGCCACGAGGACGACTGCGACGGGTCGACGCGAGCCCGATCGCGAGAGCGCGATCGCGAGGCTGGTGAGGCGGCGCTGGACGGCGTCGAGGTTGCCGGCCGGTTGGTCGACGAGGAGGACGAGGGCGTGGTGGTCGCCGGGTCCGGCGAAGACGGCGTCGAACTCGAACGAGAGCTCGACGATGCGGAGCGGCTCGGGCTGGCGCACATAGCCGTAGTCAGCCAGCACGCCGAGGCACGAGGCCGCGACGTCTGCGGGGTCGAGGGGCGTGGAGTCTGGCATGGGTCAGGCGGCGAGGGCGCGTGCTTGGAGGTCTTGGCGAAGGAGATCGACGGGGTCGGCTCCGGCGCGGGTCCAGTCGTCGAGGTAGAGGTCGTCCGGGGCGGGCGCGGCGGACCGTAGCAAGTGGGCCATGCTTGGCGTAGCAGGAGCGCGCGTGCTCACCGATGTGCCTGTCGCGTGAAAGACCACGTAGGGAGCGCCGAGTGGAGCGTCTGCTAACATCGGGAGCTGGGGTGACACCCAATTGTCACACACGACATAGACAGGAACGGTCCCCCCGGTGGGGACCCGGAGGCGGAGTTGCTCAGGGGCGTCAGGCGTCAATTCGAACGTCCAGTACCCCCGGCGTTGGCCCTCGGTGAGGATGCCAATGAGAAGCGTGAGCCGGGGTACGGGGTCGGTGTGCTCCGGCGTGGCGGCGGAGAACGGGGTGTAGTCCCATTCACTTTCGGCCTTGGCGCCCTCGCGGTACACGCGGACGAACGACCCCACATAACGCGCGACCGCGCTGGACACGAACCTCCACCGGGCATCGGCATCGGCGATGCTATCAGCGGCCGACGCTACGCCTTGGGCCAGTGCGTCGACGCCTGCTTCGGCTAGCCCCCGGTACGCCAGGGGCACTTTCGATGCGGAGGTCCGAAGCTTCTCGCGGAGGACACAGAGGTAAAGAGCGGCGAGGAGCGGCTTGGCGTACAGCGTGACGAGGGCGTGGTCCCGGATGTCGTCGTAATGGTCGTTGTAGGTGTCGGCGCCGTAGGCGGCGCGGAGAACAGCCTCGCGCGTGTCGTCCAGGTCACCACCGGAGAACAGCACGCGTGGAGCGCCGGGGTAGTAATCGCCTCGGACCTCGAGCCCGCGTTCGACGTGCTTGGATTGGATGTTGACGTCCTGTCCGGAGAGGCCGATGTAGAGCACAGCGTTGCAACGGAGGATGTGGCTGAGATGATCTCGAATCGGCTTCCGATCCGCGTCGTTCATCCAGTGGAGGATGTGGTCGTCGGTGGCGACAAGGAAACGGCGGTCGGCAGGGTCGCCATGCGCGGCGCGGGCGCAGCCGTGCATCTTGGTCAGCTTAGGCTTGGAGCCTGTGTTCTCGAAGTCGGTGGGCCGGATGATGACGCGAAGGGGATGGACGGTTGTCCCGTCGGCGACCTGGGCGTGGGCGTCTTCGAGAAGGGGGTCCCAGTTGGGCGTGACCACCTCGGTGAGAACGCCCTCGGTGACGAGGAGCGCGACGAGGCGGTGCTCGGCGTCGGGCTTGATGTTGGGGTCGTCGTAGAGTTCGTCGACTTTGAGGAGGTCCCAGACGAGATCCTTGACGGTTCCACCTGGGGCGTAGCGCGTCATGAGGACGGCGCTGTACTGGTTGACAAGCGCTTCGAGTGTGGCCTCCTGCTCCGTCTCATGCCAGGCGGAAAACCGGACTGCAGTGTCAAGGCCCGAGACACCGGCGCGAGCGACGATGGAGTCGATGGTCTGGCGCGCGGTATCGTCGGGGTCGGTGGGGTCGAGAGCGTCGTCGTAGAGCTCGTTGAGGAGCCGCGCTAGGAGACCCCAAAGGTTGGGGTAGCGCTCGTCAGAGACGCGGGAGCCGACCCAGAGCGACACGTCGCCGCGGAGGAAGCGACTCGTGAACGCGTCGTAAACGCTGTCGAGTCTTTGGAGGGCCTCGCTGACCGTGACGTCGGAGAGTTCGATGGGACCGGCGGGCATCAGGCAGCGAAGGTGTCGGTGTCAGCGTGGCGAGCTTGGCCGAGCGTGGCGAGGGTGTCGAGGAGGTCGGCAACGGCCGCGCGGGGGGCGCGCTTGAAACGTTGGGCGACGGCCTCTACGGTTATGCCGAGGTCGACGTGAGGTGGATCGAGGCGGCAGGATAACGAGTGGTGATCGTAGGTAAATGCGGGGTCGCCCGAGGCCCTCTTCCCTGCCCGACTCTGCGCCCCCCTTGGGGCCGCTGCTGCAGTCGGTGTGGAGCGACCCCGGGTATGGTGGGTCAGTGGCCGGTAGCTTGCACCACTCCAAAAGCGCATGCCCACGGTCCTCTCCCAACTCGACCCTCTCCTCAACGCCTGGCGGGCGCTGGCGGAGGACGATCCGACGATGCTGTCGATGGAGCCGGACCCCGACCGAGATGAGTTGTCTGTCGAGGTGCGGGAGCGAATCCAGGGGAAGGGAGCGGTGACCGAAGCGCTGGCCTGGTGGGCGGAACGCGAAGGGGACCTGGACGAGCGAGGGCGCGTGGTCCACCTCCAGGCGGTTCTTCACGCCCTCGACATCCACTTTGGAGGCCAGCCGCTCCAACCCGTAGACGGCGAGGGCGAGCGGATTCGGCTCGTCGGCCAGCGGTGGTGGGGGGCGGTCGCCTCGCGGCCCCGCCGCCCGTTCACGATTCAAGAGCCGTTCCCTCATCTCGCTCGCGGGGTGCTCCACCGCGAGGAGTGGGTCGAGGAGAGGGCGGTGACAGAGGCCTTCGGGTCCGCCCTGCTCGACGGGGCGTTGCGAGTGGGCCTCTGTGCACTTCCGGGCAGCGGGCCGACGGCGTTCGAGGCCACAGAGGTAGTCGACCTCGACACGCTTGGCTTCCGGGGGACGTCCGTGGACGATCCGTCCGGGGAGTGTGCTCCGCTGCGCGAGGCGGTCGCCTGGGCCGTCGAGCGGGGTGTCCACGTGCTGGCATTCCCCGAATTGGCCGTGGACGAGGCCGGCAGGACAGCGCTCCGGGACGCGATCAAGTCCACGCCCGGTTCGCTCTGCCTCGTGGTGGCCGGGAGCTTCCACGTGGCCTCAGAGCGCGACGCCAACGCCGTGGCGAACGGGTCCCCCGTGTGGGCCGTCGTCGAGGGTGTGGCGGTCCCGGTGTGCACCGTCGAGAAGACGGAGCCGATCACGACCGGACCGGCGGGGTTGGGCGGCGACATCCAGCAGCGGGCAGAAGCGGAGAGCTGCACAGCCGTCCGAGAGCACATCCAGCCAGGTGGGCGGGTCCGGGTGGTACCCACGCCTGTGGGGGCGTTCTCGGTCTTGATCTGCAAGGACGCGCTCGTACTGGGAGCAGATGGGCCTTTCGGCGACATCCGAACGAAGGCGTACCGGTCGGCCGACCACGTGGTGATCCCCTCGATGAATGGGAGCACAGCGGCGTGGTTTTGGGGGCAGGCCGAGGAGTCCGGCCGCCACCACGAGACGGCGACTTACTACGTGAACGCGGCGTGGGTGGCGGATGATGGCGTCGATGTCGCGTTTTGGTCCCTCCCGTACCGGGTCGGCGGACTGACCACTGAGCCGGAGGACGCAGGCGGGCACGCCCGTTTCCCGTCTGGCCATGAGGGACGAGACGAAGCGGAGACCTCGCGAGTGAGCGCCCCTCCCGACAGCGGCCGGGTGCTGGTGGAGGTCCCCCTCCCTACGCTCGACTGGTTCAGCGGGGGCGCTCGGTAGGTCGAGAAGGGGGCTCTAGCGAGGCAATTTAAGTTTTACGCTGACTGTACGATGAAACATCCGTACCTTACGCTGCGTGTACGATGAAAATGGGTGAAGCCCATACGATACCTGTCCGCTGTTCGTATTGGCACCCTTGCCCCCCTCAACTCATGGAAGCTCTCACCACCCCGCAGGCCCCCGCCCCTTCGCTCTCTGAGCGCGTTCTGGAGCTCCCCTCTGACCCTGCGGTCGTGGGAGCGACCGTCGGCGATATCCTTTCCGCGTTGCGGGAGGGGGACGTAGCAGACTCGACGGCCGACGCGCTGGTCCACGAGAGCACACGCCTGGCACTCAACTGGATGGGGGCCGGGGACCGGGAGTCCCTCAACGGGCTCCTGGATGCTCTGCGCACGGCGTTGTCGGGGGCTGGGCTCGGACCCGTGCTTCTGTCGGGGCTGTCGACGG
Source organism: uncultured Rhodothermales bacterium (assembly GCA_964414235.1). GTDB lineage: Bacteria > Bacteroidota > Rhodothermia > Rhodothermales > Rubricoccaceae > Rubrivirga. The sequence goes on from CAYPVZ010000001.1 coordinate 49,873, forward strand.
ACGCTCGGTTCGCCGTGAAAGTGCTCGAGCTAGGTCGTGTGATTGGGGTGTACCTCCGGTCGAACAACGCGGCTCGGGACGTGGGTGCGCTCTCGGGCGCACGCCGGAAGCGGTGGCGTGCCGTGATGGCATGGGCCTGCCGTCGGCGTGGCCCGTTCACCGCGTCGGACGTGCGGGAGGCGGGGTTCTACCCCGGCCGCCTAGCGTCGGCGAACGAGGCGCTGGAGGCGCTGGCCCGGCATGAAATGCTCGCTCGGGCGGAGAACGACGACGGCGTGACGTACGCACCAACCTTAGAGGGGCGGGCGGCGACTCGAGCGGTCGTAGGGTCGGACGACACCGCAGGGTGGGCCGACCTGACCCAAGCGCGGTCGGCGCTGGAAGCGGAGCGCCGTGCGCTAGAGGCGCGGCAAGAAGCGCTAAAGCACGAAAACGAGGCTCTCGAGCATCAAAAAAGGGCGGTTCGCGAGTGGGAGGCCGCGGTCGTCGAAGGGCGCGAGCGGCTCGAAGCGGATCGACGGGAGCTCGAATCCGAGCGGATGGGCAGGTTCGCTGGTGCGATGTGAGCCGGAGCCCCTGGTGGGGATCGTCAGAGCATCCGTCGCTGGAAAAGGCTGCGCCGCACGATGGCGGCGCACGCTGTACGAGTACCGATCTAGCGGACTGCGAACAGACCGACCCGGCGGTCCTCCGGGGTAGCGACGGCGCGCTTCGCCGCGTCGGTGGCCGCCCGCTTCGTTGGGAAGGGACCGAGCACGTTGTCACGGTCGGCGAAGCGCTTCGAGACGGAGCCGTGCTTGATGCCGAACCGCTTTCCGCGTGGCGTGCCGGGGCCTCCGGTGACGGCCCACCAAGAGCGGTAGTCGCCAACGCGCTCGGGCGGCGGCGTCGGGAGCACGAGCGGGCCACCACTCAGAAGCCTGCGCGCGGCCTCGACGGCGCTCGCGAACGCGGCCTGGTCGCGGGCCAGGCGGCGCGCGGTATCCTCGGGGTCGCGACCGGCGTTCTGATCGGCGAGGCCCTTCGCCAGCCGGGCGGCGCCCGTCGTGAGCCGACCGACGGCGCGGCCGTAGTCGCTGGGAGGCTGCTCGCCTTCGGGGCCTCGCGTCGAGGCGCGCACGTCGCGGCCGTGGAGTCCCCACGACGCCAAGCGGCCGACGAGCCGGGCGACCAGTTCCAGAACGGTGGGGACGACGTGGGGCTCGGCCTCGCGCAAGGCGTCCCACAGTCCTTCCGAGCGGCGGAAGGTCCCTTCGACGTGGCGGCGGAGGTCGGCCTCGGTGTAGGGCTCGGGCTCGACCGGCGAGCGCTGCGCAGGATCGGCGGGCGTCTGGCGCTCGGCGCGCTCGACGAGCGTGCGGAGGAACGCGAGGTCGTACGGCCTGCCTGTCCTCTCGCCTCGGGCGACCGCGAGCCGGGCGACGCGGGCGCAGTCGGTCCGGACGGCGTCGAAGCGCGTGAGGAGCGGTCGGTACCGCTCGGGGAGGTCGGCGAGGGGGACGTCCGGGGTCGAGCTCATGGAGCCGTGGGCCATGATGAGTGGGTCGGTGGAGCCTGCGGGCAGGCGTCTCTCGCCGCTGCCCGCAGGCTCCGTCGGCCTCGGCTGAGCCGGTCGAGGGGCGAGGGCCTGTGCAGTCCCCCTTTCCCCGACAGGGGCAGCCGCTGGCCGCCGTCGGCCTGCGGCTGGGGGTCAGGATGCCGGGGAGGCGGAGCCGGGCGGGCGAGGCGCGGCCGCCGACGGGGGGCGTCGGGAGCGAGTGGACCGTCCTCGGTCCTAGCGAGCGGACAGAGCCGAGCGGAGGGGGACGCGGAGTGGCGCGCCGGGCGGAGCCGGTGTCTGTGCGACCGAGATGGGTTCGGTCGATCTCGCGCCAGAGGCTCTCGCCTGCGGCGTCAGTGACGCGGCTACACGAACAAATCGGTCTGGCCGTGGGCCTCGCGGCGCTGGCGGTCGGCACGGCGACGCGCGAGCGCTCGGTGTCGGGCGATCCCGCCCGGCTCCTCGATGCCTCCCGGTCCCGTGGTCGGCACGCGCAGCGTGGCCGCGAGCTCGTCGGGGTAGAGGTCGCCCGTCGCGATCCGCCAGAAGTCGCTCGGGCCGACGTAGTGCTCGATGAGGGCGAGCGTCGCCGGGTCGAGGGAGGCGAGGAACAGGTCCCGCTTGGTGGTGGCGTGGAAGCCCGAGGGCAGCGGTTCGACGTGCCCCTCAGGCTGGACGCTGTGCGTCGGCCGCCCGGGCTGGCCGTCGAGTCGGACGAGACGGGACGGGAGCCCGGCCAGCACGGCCTTGCGCTGGCGGCGCGCTCGCCGCGCCATGCCAACGGCGCTCCGTGCCTCGGGTGGGAGGAGCGCCTTGATCCACGTCCGGGCGAAGAACCCTCGGCTGGCGCGGGTCCGGGGGCTGTTGTTGACGAACCCGATGCGGCGCGGGTCGAGCTCCAGGTCGGGCTCGACGGCGCGGAAGTCTACCAGTTCTCCCATGCGGCTCCGCCCCCATCCGTAGCCGCTCACGGCCGCGGTGAAGGTGGCGATGTAGAGGCTCTCCGTCTCCCCTTCTCGGCCCGGACGGTGGCGGTAGACCGCGGCCACGAGCGGGTTGTCGGGGTCGCCGTCGGCCACGTCGGGGTGTGCGGACTCGGCCCGGTGCCAGACGTCGAACCGCTCGGCCAGGACGAAGGCGACGGCCTCGACGGCGAAAAGCTGGTCGGCGGGGTCGGTGTAGCCGCACGCCCCAGCGGCGGCAAGCGCACGGGCGCGAAGCGCCGGGAGCGCGAGCGTGGCTACGAAGGCGCGGGCCTGCGCCGGGGTGTGCTCGTAGCGATGCGAGAAGCCGCGGCACGCGCGGGTGAGCGCGTATACAAACCGGCTCCACGTGACTTTCTGGGTGTGCCTCCTCATAGCGGCTACCGGAGTTGGCGGTCGGTGTAGTCCTCGACCTCCTCGGCCGAGAGGACCCGCCACGACGGCGAGACGAGGTTGCCCGACGACGAGAGCCGGAACGTAGCCCGGATGGTGAGCGGGCGGTCGGTGCCCTCTGCGCCGCACGTCGGCGCAACGGCGAACCGGAACAAGAAGGCCAGCCGGGTGGGCGAGACACCGAGGTCGCGGCCGATGATCTCGGCGAGGTACTTCGCGTCCTCCGTGATGGGCGCGCGGTTGCCCTCGCCCTGCACAAGGACGACGGTGTACGGGCGCTCGTCGCTGTCGTGGCGACTCGTATTGCCGTAGAGCGTGGCGGTGGCCGAGAGCGTGCCGCCGCCGTAGCTGCGCCACGTGAGCGGCTTGCTCTGCCACTCCTGGACGGTGGCGCTGGGTAGGGTGTAGGGCTGGTCGCGCTGAGCGGCGGCGGTGGGCGCGGCCAGGAGCGAGACGAGCGTGAGGGCGAGGAGGATGGCGAAGCGGGTCATGGCGGCGGGCGGTTCGGTGTGTTGGAGGAGTGCCGGGACGAGCGGGCGCATGGGTCAGTAGTCCGAGGGGAGGAGCACCGTCGTGGCGGAGCGGTCGGCCTCGGTGAGGATCCAAAGCTTGCCGCCCTTGGTCTCGTAGGCCGAGAGGACTCGGGTCCCGCCTTCGACCGAGCGGTCGTTGGCCTGGGCGTCGTGCTCGGAGACGTCGCCCCAGTCGCCGCTCGCGTGGCGGTGGACGAGGGCGATCACGTCGAGCCCGTGCGTGCGGACGACGCCCAGCGCGCCGGGCGTAGCGACGACGTGCCCGAGCGGGAAGCGGGCGGTGCGTGTGCTCGCGGGAGCAGGTGCAGCCATTGCAGTGGATAGGCTGGTTTGGAGGGGTCCCCCGGCGTGGGGGCGTTCGTCCCTCGACGCCCCCGTACCGGGAGAGCCCGGCGGCCTCGTCCCAGCCCCCTACACCAGCCCGCGCTCGGCCAGGCTCGTGTAGGACGGCGCTCCGTCGTCGCTCAAGTCCGTCAGGATGAGGTGGTCGTGGACGGGGATGCCCATGACCTTGCCCGCCTCGACGAGCTGGCGCGTCACGGCCACGTCCTCCCGGCTCGGCTCCGGGTTGCCCGAGGGGTGGTTGTGCGCGAGGAGGATGGCCGCTGCGTTCGCCAGCACGGCGGCCTTGAACACCTGCCTCGGCTCGACGATGCTCGTTGCGAGCCCGCCGACGGACGCCACGTGGAGCCCGGTCAGCGTGTTGGCCGTGTCGAGGAAGGCGACGACGAACTCCTCGCGGTCGCGGTCGGAGAAGTACTCGGCGAGCACCGCCGCGGCGTCGGCGGGTGAGCGGACCTGGTCGCGCGTGGGGAACGTGAACGTCCGCTCGCGCACGAGCCGGGTCGTGTAGAGCGGGACGCCGGAGAACAGCGCGTCCCGGTAGGCGCCGTGGACGGTGCCCTCGACCTGCGCCTGGGGCTGGCGGAGCGCGTGGGCAGGCTCTCGAACGACAGAATGAGGGCGATCTGCCAGAGGCTCAGGCACCGAGCCGTACAGCACGGTTCGACGGGCGAACCACGGCGCGTCGGTCTCGACGCGGCGGAGACGACCGCGCGCGGCGAGGCGGCGCGCGTGGTACCGCTCGCGGCGGTCGAGCGCGGGCTGGGGCACGACGGGCGCGCCATCGTAGCGGTCGCCGCCTTCGGACATCCTGACCTCGATGTCGCGGAGCACGCGGAGATTGAGGGACGTGACGCCGCCTGGGTGCGTCAGTCCATCCGGGTTCGGGGTCGCCATGATGACTCAGCAGGCGCTCGGCCTGCGGGTCGCTCCGCACGGTCTCACGTCGCCCGCGGTGGGAGCGCCCCCGTCGGCCGACGCGCTCTCGCGGTCGGCGGGGGTGCTCTGACTACCGTTTTACAAACCTCTCCAAGCTGTGTCTGAGACGTGAATACACGCCGATCCGCAGTGGCGGCCATGTGGGCCGCTGGTTGAGGGTGAGCGGGAACCCGACGTAGGGGCTCGCACCCGCCTCCTCGGCGAGCACTTGACCGTCTTCGAAAAGCGACACGACGCTACTATTGACGCGCTCGCCGAGAGTGGCATCAACGAACTCCCATGACGTGACGGGCGCCCACTCCGCATACCGGTTGTCCGGTCGAACTGGGGCTCGATTTGAGAGTGGTCCGACTACGAGGTGATACGGGAGGCCGTGGCCGACGGCATCGATGGCGGGCACGGCCGTCGGGAACGAGCGCTCTACGACCTCAACCATGATCCGGTACACGAGCTCGAGGTACTGGACAGCCCACGTGGTCTGAGCCGCGATCTCGGACGGTGCGAACCGAGAGCCGTCGGTGCGTCCGTCCAGCAATGTCCACGGAGGAGGAATCGGTGGGTCCAGAGTCGTCGCGTCGAGTCCTCGCTCGGCAAGCTCGCCGAGCGAGCGTTCCAGGTCGTGGACGGTCACGTCCACCCGCATCACGTTTATCTGGTGGGAGCGGAGGGCGCCTTTTCGTGGGTACTGACGCTTCCGAAGCTGGTTCAGCAATGCATCTGCGTCGATTGACGTGGGGATGGGCTCGCGCTTGCGCGTTTCCGCTTCGAAGAGCGCTACGGCTTGGTAATAGGCGCGCTCTTGAAGCAGAGGATCTGGATCCCACAAATCGCCACGGTGGCACGCCCGTTCGAGCTCCCGCCGAAACTTCCCGAGGGCCCGCCGCGCTGGAAGCCGAGGGATGCCCTCGTACATCGCTGTGCTGATGGATCGCGGTCTGTCCAACCGCCGGTCGACGTAGGTGTACTCCAGCGGGGTCTGGACTGAAACGTCCGGCTCACCAGGGCGCAGGGGCACGAATCCCTTCTTGACGCCGACCCAGTGGGGAAGGTGGGACATGTCATTTCCGTCCACCCATAGCCCGATAGGCTCAGTCGTTTGGGGATCGAGAGCACGTCTTACCAGAGGCGTGTGCCGCTCGATGAGGCTTCGGTAGGATTCGAGATACCGTTGGAGTTGGGCGAGCGCTCGAGAGGGACCGTAGCCCTCGACACCGTCCAGCGCTGCGACGTGGTCAGCGTGCGATGTGAAGTGCCGCCCGTCGGGGCCTCGACGGTCCTTTTGAATGTCGAGCGCCTCGAAGGCTAGGGCGATATCGAACGCAGAGAGATCGTCCCAGAACCGGTCCCACACGTCGGGATGGGCGACCTCCTCTTGGGGTCCACCCAGGGCGGCGGCGAAGCGGACGACTTCCTGCCTCGTCTCCGGGAGGCGCACCGTCCCGATGGGCGCGTGGGTGCGGACGAGTTCGCAGGCTGCGAAATATTCGTGCCACTGGTCGTGGCCAAACGTGTAGCGGAGACCGAGGCGGGGATCGGGCTCCGCTCGGAGGAGGTCGAGTTGGACGAACGGATCGGGGCTAGGCGGGCTGAGCCTCACATCCCCGCTGCTGTGGAGGTCGTCGCAGACGCTCTTGAATGCTCGGCGGACCTGCGTGGGCGACGCCCCGTAGGGGTCGTCCCGGTCTGAACTCCGTTCGAGAGCAAGAGCGCCGAGGAGGCGTCGGACTATTTCTGGATCGGTAAGGACGTCTGGAAGGTGAGACGCTTCACTCCGGAGCCGGGAGGTGAGGACCCGGCCGAAGAGGTCGGCTCGGTCACGGCCAAACGACCAAGCTTCACCCTCGTATGCCTCGATGAGGAACCGAAGTCCCATGGGGCGCGAAGCGAGCGCGTCCTCCGCCGTCAGATTGTACGGGAGGTGAGGATCCGACGACCACAGCGGCGCAAGTGCGTCCTTTTGCTCCTGGGTGAGGAGCGCCACCTCTCGAACTGGCAGCCCGAGGGCGTCGAGCTGGGTGGAGGGGCGACCACCGACGACAAAGCGCGTCCCGCATGATTGGTAATCGAGAAGCAGCTGGAGGGTGCGAGAGTTGACGCGATGCGCGTCGTCGAGCACCACGAGAAGGCGTCCGGCGCCGAGGAGCCGTTGAGCTTCTGCCTCGGTTAGGGGCGGCTCGTCCGGTCGCCGAACGTTCAACGCATGAGCGATGAGAGCGTGCGGGGCGAGGTCGCGGGGCTCGACAAGGACGGGCACGACGCTTCCCTCGGCAAGACTCATCGCCGCCATCTGAGTAACGAGCCCGCGGAGCATCACAGACTTGCCCGCCCCCGCCGGAGCCGTGACGATGAGGGCGGTCTCGCGGTCGAGAGCCTCTGCGAGCGTCTGGCGTTTCGGTCTCGACTCGTTCCGCCGGTCTCTCTGAGGAGGATTGACGACGTCAAGGGTTACGCTCGCGGCTTCGAGCGTCGCGACGTTACGGAGATACCCTTTCAGATCGGGCTCGCCTGGCGGCTGCGGGGTCGCTGTGCGCATGGCCCGGCCGATGACCCGTTCGAGGACGGGGATCGATGACAGAAAGAGCTTCGGGTGCTGCTCTTCCACCTCGGGGTGCAGGCCGATCAGGTTGTTGAGATCGTCCTGCCCGTAGACGTCGTCTTCGCGTGTAGCTGGGAATAGGGTCGCGACGTCCCGTTTGTTGGCGGGCGATAGCCCCACGCTGGTCACGACGACGTAGCGCTCGGGCGCGAGTCGTTCGACTTTGAGTACCTCCTTCTTGAGATCCCGGAGGAGGGCGTGGAATCCGGACCTCGCGTACTGCTTGCACTGCACGATCGTCGCCCCGTCATCGCTTCTGGCGTACCGGAGGTCAATTCCCTCATCGCGTCCAGGCTTGAACGATTCGAGCCGGATGCCCCACTCCGCCTGGAGGAGGTCACGCGCGAGATGCTCAAACTCTGTCGACGACAGCGTCTCGAAAGTGTATTCGGCCATTGGGAGGCGCGCGTGAGCGGCCGACTGCAAGTAGAACGGAAAGGGGTTGTCAGTTTAGAACCCGGCGAGTCGAGCAGTCGCTCCTCGCCCAGCGGCGAAGCCCTCGCAGCCCTCGTTGGAGCAGAAAGAAGCCCGGCGACCACGTGAGTCGCCGGGCTGCGAGGCTTGCGCCTCGGGCTACTCGTCCCAGTCGGTCTCTTCGTACGCATCGGTGCAGTAGAGGAACTCGCCATAGCCGGTCCCCGGCGCGACGGTGTCTCGGTACGTGGCCCGGTAGGCGTACGGGCTCTCGTCGGCGACGGCGTGCGCCTCAGCCCAAGCCTTCCGGTCGTCGGCCCAGTCGAGCCACGCCGCCGCGGCCTCGTGCGCCCGGCTGATCGCGACGTGGACTTCACCGCCGCCACCGTCGGCGGTGGCCTGGCCTCCGGTGACGTGGTACCGGAGGACGGGACCCGTCCCGTAGGCGTCCGTCTCCAAGCGGATGAGCGGTGCGACCCAGAGGGCGTCTTCCGGCGGGAGCTTGCCCAGCAGGTGCTTCTCGGTGTGCGTGCCCGTCCGGTCGGCGACTTCGAGGAAGAGATGGACCTCGTCGGCGGTCGCATCGTCGGGATCTACTTGGGCAATGCGGGCGACCAGCTCCGGGTACGTGTCTCCGCCAGAGGCTCGGGCCGCGAGCCGGGCCAGCCCGGCGGCCGTGGGGTCTTGGAGCCGTGACGGAAGGATGAGCGCCCGGCTCCGGAGCCCGAAGCTCGCTCGCAGGGCGTCTTCCTTCATGAGGTGCGGATGGAACTGGGGGCAGGACGCGCGGCGGAGCCAGCAGGCGAACCGGTACCAGGTACGGGCTTGAGCGTAGTGCGGACGGGAGTACGTGCGGGGCATAACGGGACCTCTTGGGATCGTGAGGACCGCTGTGCCCGAGGACCCGAGTGGCCCCCGCTAGCCAGCGGCTTAAAAAGCCAGCAGGCGTAAGGCCGGACAGCGCGGCTTGCCCGCGCGGTTGAGTCAAGGTGGAGCGCCCTCGCGCGGAGGGACCGTCGGGCAAATCGGTGGGGCGCGCACGCGTCCCATTCCGATTTGGTCGTCGCAGCGCGAGCACGGGGTCGACGACCTTGACGCTGTCCGGCCGTCGCCTAGCTTGCTGAAAACCGCTGCCACCACCCCGCCCCCCCCTCCCGGCGGCGGGGAGTCGGTGCCGGGAGGGCAGCACGTCGGCGCCCCGCGCCGTCCGCTTCGCATTCCCCGCCAGAGGCCCTGGAGCCTCCAGCGGGGAGTACCTCAGCGGGTCCGCGCGTGCTCGACCCACTTCCGGACGTCGGCCGCGCGGAGGACGCCGCCCGCTGGGGGCACGCGGCCGATCACCTCGTGCTTGAACGGCTGGTAGAGCGCGTCCGCCGTCGGCTCGTCTGCCAGCGCGAAGAGGATGCTCCGCGCGAGGTCGGCCGGGCCGGAGCCTCCGTATCCCCATTCGATGCCGGTCGGTGAGTGCCGAGCGACGTGGGGGACTGAGGCGTGGGCCTCGCCTTCCAGCGTGCGCCAGAGGACGATGTCGTCCGGATCCCCTTTCAGGGATGCGTGCTCGGGGAGAACGGGGACTCGGGCCGGGGCGGTTCGGGCGCGAGACTCGTCCGGCACGACGAGCCGGAGCGGGCTGTGCACGGAGGGCGCGCCGTCTCCGCCGTGAGAAGCATCTGACCGTCTCGCCAGGGCGTCCCCGACGTGTCCGAAGGCGACGTTGCACCCGAGTCGGTAGCCGCGCTCTCCCCTCCCGGTCACGCGGGAGAGGTAGACGGCGAGCCCGAACGCCACGAGCGGCCGGACCCAGCCGAGGTGCTTGGGCTGGACGCGGCCGAGCACGCGGGAGTTGTGCGAGACGACGAGGTGGTCGCCACGGGCGTCGAGGTCGAGGGCGAGCCAGGTCGCGTCAGGATCTGCGGAGAGTGCCCGGAGAGCGGCCTGGTGGCGCGAAGTGCCGACGAGCTTCGAGGGGACGGCGAAGGACGAGGCCCGGTGGTGGACGCTGAACGCACAGGCGTCGAAGGCCTTCGTGTCCAGCGTGTCCGGCTGCATCCGGGAGCGGTCGCCCGCGAATGCGCGCCAGGAGCGGGCCTGGCGGGCGATCTGACGGGCACGGACGTCGGCTTCCGGGATGAGCGTGCCGGCCTGGGTGACGTGGTTGCCGCCATGGGTGGCGGAGGAGACCGAGCGGGCGTGAGCAGGGCGTGTCATCGGGATCGGGGGTTGGTGCGGCGCGGTGGCCGCGTCGGTGAGGGCGCGTGAGGCGGAGCCTCTGGCGCCTCCGCGAGGAGTCGCGGAGCGTGCGCCCGGAGGGCGCTCGCATGGCGAGGCCCGGCCCCCTCTCCGCTGGCGGGTGGGGGACCGGGCCTCGTGTCGGTGCTGCATCGCGGGGATGCAGCGGCGGGCTAGGGGAGGGGTCAGAACGGCATCCAGTCGTCGACCTCGACCGCCTCGGTTGACGGCTGGACCGGCTCCGGGTCAGGCTCAGGAACAGGGCCGTAGGCGTCGAGCGCGGCTTCCGCGCGCGCATGGGCCTCGGGGTCGGCCATGGCCGACGGCAGGCCCGCCCCCGCGTCGTCGTATCCCGCGAGGTAGGCCTCCAGCTCGTAGCCGTAGAGCCGCTCGAACCACCGGGCGTAGGCCCAGGCGCTCGCGTGGCGGTGCCGCCAGGTGAGCTCGGCGAATCGGAGCGGCGTCATGTGGTGGATGAGCCGCTTCGCTTCGGCGTCCCACACGGCGCGCGAGCCCGTTTGGTAGACCCATTCGGTCATCGGGCGCTCGCAGTACCCGTCGGCGAGGCAGGCCTCGTAGCCCGCTTCGTAGGACGCCTCATCATGGGCGTCGTGGTCCGGTTCGGGAAGGCACCGGCAGAGCAGTCGGTTGCAGCCGTGGCAGAAGTCGCCGGGGCCGGGCATGGATCTCGACATGGGTCTCGGATCGGGTTTCCGAGCGGCCTCCAGCCGGGTGCCGGGGCCGCTCCTCACCCGAGGGGAGCGGCCTCCCGGTGCCGCTAGGCGGCCCGACGCAGCACGCCTCTCCCCTCTCCACCTCGGATCTCCACGACGGGCCGGTGCTCGGTCACGGCCTGCAGGACGCTGGCCGCGCGCTCCCCGGTGGGGACGAAGAAGCGGGTGCGGAAGGCGTGGACCTCGGCGAAGACCCCGTCGGCCTCCAGTTCGCGCAGGGCGGAGTAGTCCGGCCCCACAAGCTCGATCCGGGGCTCGTTCGCCACGCGGCGACGGCGGAGCTGCCAGCCGTTGGCGAGGTCGGCCTCGGCGCCGGCCAGCAGCCGCTCCGCCAGCGCCCCGGGCGTGATGTCCACGCGGTCGCCCGCGGCTCCCAGCGCCTTGAGCGTCGCGCTCAGGTGCTCCGGCATGACGGCCCGGCCGATCATGCGCTCGCCGCTGTCGGTTTGCGCTCGGTAGATGCGAGGGTGCCCGGCGATCCGGTCCCAGATGGGCAGGATGGTCCCGGTCACGAGGTGGACGGGCTCGGTCGTGAACTCGGGCGCGGCGTCGACGCCAGAGGCCCAGAGCGTCCGGGCCTCCTCGGTGGGAATGGGCTGGTGGCCTGCCCCCTCCCCTGGCTTGTTCAGTTCGGTCTCGTCCATCAGCCGGTTCGAGCGGACGCCGACCCGCCGCAGACGGCTCACGACGCGGCCGGTCTCCGTGGTCCGGCTCCCGGCGCGGAAGAGCGCGTAGGGCTGCCCGCTCCTCCGGTTGACCACGAACCCCACCCAAGACCCCAGCGCCTGCGCCTCCTTGGCCCAGCGCCAGATCTCGGTCCAGTCCACGATCTCCGTCCGCCGCGTGAGCTCGAGCGTCACGACCTGCGTCGTCGCCCCCGAGCGCGGGTGCGTGTAGACGAGCCGCTCGTCGGTCTTGACGGTGCGCTCCGCCTGGATCGTCTCGACGCCCACGTCGAGCGTGCCCGCCTCCCGGGCCGCCTCGGTCGCCTCCTCGAGGTAGCCGTACCACGAGTCGAAGACGGCGTCCATGTCGCCCGTCCGGAGAGACAAGAGCCGGTTCAGGAACTTCGGGACATCGGGGACGGCGCCCACATTCAGTTGCCCGTCCTGGTCCAAGACTTTGATCCCCATCTGCTCCTCTACGAGCGAGGGCGTGACGCCCGCTGCCACGGCCCGGCCCTTGCCGCGATAGAGGTCCACGAACCAGTTGTGCAAGCTGGCCCGCGCGAGCGGCGTCTCCAGGTTGAACTCCGACGAGAGGAGGCCCTGGCTCGCCGTCTGGCGCTGGCCCTTCGTGAGCGCACCGAGTTGATCCAACCGCCGCGCGATGGTCGACAGGAAGCGGCGCTGGGCCTTGAGGTTCGTGGTCACGAGCACCAACTCAGGCGGGCACGCCTGGTTGGCCCGGTGGACGCGGCCCATGCCCTGCACGCACCGGGCACTGCTCCAGCCCGGCTCGACGCAGTAGAGCACACGCCGCTGCTGGTTGTCGGCCGCGAGGTCCGCGTGGTAGCTCCGGCCGGTCCCCCCGGCCTGGCTGAAGACGAGGACGCGGCGATTCCCGGCCATGAACTCGTCCGCCTCGGCGTTGCACGTCCTCCGCGTCCGGCGCTCCTCCACGACCTGCTCGATGCCATCGACGGTCTTGGTGACGAACCGCCGTCCTCGGCCCGTCACCTCGGCCACGGCGTCCGGTCCGAAGTGGGCCACGACCTGGTCGAGCACACCATGCGGCACGGACACCGCCCCCACCTCCAACATCAGCCTGTTGCGTGCGGCCACGGCCTCTGGCGACTGGACAAAGTCTCCCGCCGCGTTCTTGACGGGGCGGGAGCGCACTCGTCCCTCATCGTCGAGGTACTCCTCGTAGAGCGTGGTCGGGAAGCTGGCCTCGACGAACTGCAGGAGCTGGTCGCGGGGCGTCACGTCGAGGTCCCGTAGATCTTCACCATTCGCCACCGCCTTGGCGTAGGCCCGCTCGGTCGCCGCCTCCATCGTGGACACGAGTTGCACGACGCAGGATTCGCCCGCGGCCAGCCGCGCTTCCATGTCGCGGATGAGGCTTGGCGCGCTCATGGATACGAGCACGTGGAGGAAGAACCGCTGGTGGGCGCCCCAGAACTGGCTGTAGGCCGCGGCCCGCGCCCGGCCGCACTTGTCGGCCTTCGTGACCTCGAGCGCGCTCTGGATGTTGCGGAGCACGACCTGCCAGGCTTCGGCGCAGCGGTCGTAGGTCTGGGCCTGGTACGGCTCCAGGTCGTGGACGAGCGTCCGGTAGTCGACGCCGTCGTAGGAGACGGACCGCGCGAGGTAGAGCCCCATCGACTTCAGGTCTTTCGCGACCAACTCCATCGCCGCGATCCCGCCAGCGGAGACTTTCTCGACGAACGCCTCGACCGTCGGGAACGGGGTGCCCCGGCCCCAGAGCCCGAGGCGGGCGGCGTAGGCGAGGTTGGCCACCTCCGTGGCGCCGGTCGCGCTGGCGTAGACAATGCGGGCGTTGGGGAGTCGGTCTTGCAACTCGACGCCGATGAGTGCTCGCTGGGACGCTTTCCTGATCCCGCGTGAGCCCTGAATGTCTAGGGCTGAAGCCATCCCATGCGACTCGTCAAAGATGATGACACCGTCGAACTCGGACTCATCTCCTCCACCCGAGAGCCAGGCGACGACCTGCTCCAGCCGGTCGATGCCGGACTGCCGGCGGCCGCTGCCGGCCGCGCCGTCGCGTTCGCGGGGCTTGCCCTTGAGCGTGTCGTAGCTCGCGAAGCAGATGCCTTCGGCGTGCTGGATCGGCCCCTTGCAGGCTCCGAGGTCGAACACGAAGTCCGCTGGGCCGCCGAGCGCCGTCCAGTCGCGGACGGCGTCGCGCATGAGGTTGCGGTTTTCGGACACCCAGAGCGCGCGTCGGCGTCCCTGGAGGATGTTGTCCAGGATGATCGCGGCACTCTGCCTACCCTTGCCGACGCCGGTCCCGTCACCGAGGAAGAACCCCTGTCGCGGTCCAGCCTCCTCCCCGCTGCCCGGAAGGTGCTCGGCGTGCGCCGCGCCCGCGCGCGCCACGGTTTCGAGCTGCGCGTCCGAGAGGATGCCCTGAGCCACGAGGTGCTCGGGCAGCGTCGGGCGGTAGTCGCTCGGTGGCGCGTTGGCCGCCGCCATCGCGGCCGACTCGACGAGGCGCGTCGGGTGGGGGCACGCGCCCGGGACCCAGATGCCGGGGTGGTAGGAATCGAACACGGATGCTGTGAGCACGCCTGCCTCGGTGCCGAGGTGGACCGTCTCGACCGCCAGAGGCCGGGTGTCTGCGAAGGGCCACTCCGGCGCGACGTCGCGCGGAGGGACGGATCCGCGCCGTGAATCCACCGCCGCCCTCGGGCGCGGTGTCGAGGCGCCCCCCTCGATGCGGGGTGCGAGGAGGGCGAAGAGATCGAGTTGTTCGACCGGGGATGCTGCCGCGCGTGTTGCGACGTGAGAAGCGGAGGGAGCCACGGGATTTCCGGCTGGCTTTGAGTGCGGAGCCGCGTCCCAGGGACGCTCCCCGGTGGGCTCCGGCCCGCCGCGTTGACGGGCTCGCCCATCGGCCCGGCATCGCGGCGGGCCGCACGCATCTCACCGCCCCTCTCACGGCTCGCGTTCTTTCACATAGCGGTGCCTTTCCTTTCGATCCGCCGGAGCACCCCTTTTCAGTTCGCCGCGACGAGGGCAGGCGATGGCACGTCGGACCGGCGCGGCGCGAGGCGGCGACGGACCCACAGGGACGGCCGCTCGACGGCTGCGTAGAACCCAGCCCCGACGAGGCCGATCAGGACGAGCGCCAGCCCGACGTGGAGCGCAGCGGGGACGCCGGGGAGGGCCTCCATGACGAGGCGCCGGTAGGCGTCGGCGGCGACCATGTGCGTCATGTAGACGCTGTACGATGTGAGCGCGACGGCCCGGACCGCGCGGCTCGACGCGAACGGAAGCGGCTTCCGGTCGGCCGTGGCGACGACGAGGGCGACGAAGGCTATGGCCACCCCGGTGTAGGCGTACCGGTTGAGGACGTCGAGCGGGAGCCACGGGACCGAGGCCACGAACGCGAGGCCCGGGAGCACGAGCAAGCGGCCGACGCGGCGGAGGGCGGGCCACAGGTCGGGGCGGCACGCGTAGATCCACGCCGAGGCCACGCCGAGCGCGAGCCCTTCGAGGCGCATGTGGGTGTCCGTGTACTGGGGGCCCCACGGGTCGGCGCCGTCGGGGACGGTCAGGACGCGGGCGGCGAGCGAGAGCAGGGCCGCGGCGCCGAGGGCGAGCGGGACGCCGCCGCGGACGCGGAGGGCGAGCCCGAGGACGACGGGGAGCGCGAGGTAGAAGTGCTCCTCGACGCAGAGCGACCAGCTCACGCCCCAGTACGGCATCCCGGTGTAGTTCTGGACGAACATGAGGTACCGCCAGTCGAACGGGTCGGGGTCAGCAGTGACCACGTTGCGGACGCCCCAGACGACGACGAGCGCGACGAGGTAGGGCGGGATGGTGCGGAGCCAACGTCGCGCCCAGAACCGGCCCACCTCAATGTCGCCGTGCCGGTTCAACTCCCGCCAGTAAAGCCCGCCGATGAGCCACCCCGAGAGCACGAAGAAGAGGTCGACGCCCACCCACCCCGACTCGAAGACGTGGTTCATCGTGGGTCCGGCGTCGATGACGCGCTCGCCGACGAGGTTGACGGGCACGACGAGCGCGATCGCGATCGCACGGAGCAGGTCGAGGTTGGCGACGCGCGAGGCGGGGGCGGCGTCCATGCGCGGTCCGGGGGGAGCGCGGAAGGTGACCGCGCCCTCCTGTCCCGAACCTGTGCGCCGCCTTAAATCCTTATCAGGTAGCCGGATCGGGGCGCTGCGCGGCCCACGCGGCCAGGGCGGGCAGGACCGTCACCTGGGCGATGGGGAGCAGGCCGACGTCGTGCCCCGCCACCCGGACGGTCGGCATCCGGTCGGTGTAGGACCACATGTCGAGGCGCTGCGCGGCCCACTCGAGCCCCACGGCGGCCACGAACCCGACGCCCAGGAGCGCGGCGGTGCCTGTAGGCGTGAGGCGCCGGACGGGCTCGCGGCCGACGAGGTGCTCGGCGACGGCGGCCACCCCGAGGTTGATGGCGACGTCGCCGGCGGTGGCCGCGAGCATGAGCGCGTCGTGCTTGGGCTTCGGCAGGCCCGTCATGTCGTAGTACGGGGGGCACTGGGCGTATTCCCACGCGCCGTGGAGGGCGGCGGACCAGAGGGCGAAGCGGGTGCGTCGTTTCATCGGGACGGGGGTGCGCCGGCGCCGAGGGTCGCGGCGCCGAAGTAGAAGGAGCGGTCGGTGTCGAGCGGCGCGTGCCGGTGGAGGACGGGCCGGAGGTCGCGGCGGGCCATCTCCCACGTCTCCCCGAGTGGCTCCACGAGCGCGAAGGCCGCCGTCTGGACGAGAGCGGGCCAGACGCGGGGGATGCGGAAGTCGAGCACGGCGACCCGTCCCGGGGGCGCTAGGGCGACGGCGGCGCGCGCGACGACGGCCTCGGGGTCCGGCATCATCGAGAGCGAGAACATCGCCAAGACGCGGTCGGGCGTGCCGAGGTCGGCCGAGAGCGCGTCGGCCTGGACGAGCTCGACCTGGGGGAGGTGTCGCGTCCGCAGACGGGCGCGGTCGAGGGCGCCCGTCGACACGTCGAGGCCGACGACGCGGCCCTCCTCCCCTACGGCGCGAGCCAGGAGCGGGAGGTTGCGGCCGGTCCCGCAGCCGATGTCGAGGACGGTGTCTCCGGGGCGGACATGGAGGGCCTCGATGGCGGCGCGCCGGTAGGCGCCGGCGCGGAAGCCAACGAGTGGGAAGGCCGAGAGCGCGAGGTCGTAGCCGCGTGCGGTGCGGTCATAGACCGAGCGGACGCGGTCGGTCCAGCCCTCGTGCGAACCGGGAGCTGGGTCAGGCATCGCTAGGGAACGTGTCGGAAACGGTCGCGGCGAGGAAGCCGCGCTCGCGTTCGAGGTCGGTGATCTGACCGTCGAGCGCGTCGATGCGCGCGAGCGCGAGACGGCGGACGGCGTCGGTGACGTCGCCGAGCGGCGCCCGGTCCAGGCCCTCGGGCACGGGCAGCCCGAGGGTCCGGGCCGCCGCGAGGAGACGGTCACGGGGGTTCTTGGGGTCAGCCGCCACCGGTCTACGAGACGACGGCGATGGTGCCGCGCTGCATGTCCATGCCGCAGACGAAGTCGACCTCGCCGGCCTCACTGGGCGTGAACTCGACGGCGACCGCCTCGCCGAGCGGCAGCGGCGTCGCGGCGACGTCGTAGTCCGGGATCGTGATCTCCGACGAGCACGCGTCGTCGACCGTGCGCGTGATGACGAACCGGGCGGGCACGCCGGCCTGGAGCTGGATCTGGCGGGGCTGGAAGCCCATCGAGCCCGCCTCGATGGCGACGACCTGGACGCCGTCGATCATCTCCGGCGTGACGGGGCCCGAGGACGCGGCGGTCTCGTGGGCCGCGGTGTGCGGGGTCGCTTGGGCGGGCGCGGGGTCAACGGCCGAGGGGTCGCCGCCGCACGCGGCGAGAGTGAGCGGAGCGGCGAGCAGCAGGGGGAGGAAGCGGTTCATGGGTGGAGGAGGGTGTGAAACGAGTGGTTACGAGTTGGAAGGGGCCTCAGCGAGCAGGCCCTGGAGCAGCGGCCGGAGTTGCTCCTGCGAGGTCAGGCCGCGCAGGCGGTACCGGACGACGCCGGCGCGGTCGATGAGCAGCGTCGTCGGGAGCGCCACCGACCCGCCGTAGGGGTCGAGGAAGGTCCCGTCGTCCAGGACGAGCGGGTAGTCGATGCCGTACTGCTCGGCGAAGGGCCGGACGTCGTCGAACCCGCCCTCGTCGACGGAGACGCCGACGAAGCGGACGCCCTGGTCTCGGAGTTCGCCGTGGAGCGCGACGAGGTCGGGGGTCTCGACCGCGCACGGGAGGCACCACGTCGCCCAGACGTTGACGAGGACGACCTCGCCCCGGGTGTCGGCGAGCCGGAAGGGGACGCCGGTGAGGGTGGGGCGTTCGAAGTCGACCGCCTGGAGGAAGAGGGTGTCGGGCGGGATTCCTGGCAGGTCGCGGCGCACTGCCGGCGTGGCCTCGGGCGACGCGGCGGTGGGCTCCGGGCTGTCGGAGCAGCCGACGGCGAAGAGAAGCGCGACCGCGACGAGTCCGGGCCGGACGGCGGGGAGGCCGAAGCAGGCCACGCGGCTCTGGATAGGCGTGAGCGCTGTCATGAGGGGTTCGGGCTGGCGGAGGAGACAGGCGCGTGGGGGACGTGCCCTGTCTCTTATACACATCTGAC
>CAYPVZ010000002.1:0-36353 GCA_964414235.1 uncultured Rhodothermales bacterium
GCCACGAGACGATGCGCCGCAGCGACGGGCTCTACCGGATCGGCGTCATCGTGGCCCACAACGGCTCTGGCGTGGCGGCGTCGCTGCTTCCCGAGGGCGCGCGCCTCGGCAAGACCGCGCCGATCCCCGGCGGCGGTTCGTGCATCTTCCTCCACGTCTGGAGCGGCCCCGGTTCGACGACCTCCGGCTGTACGGCCATGGCCGATCCCGCACTCGCCGAGGTCCGCGCCTGGCTCGACGCTGATGCCGCCCCGGTGCTCGCCCAGCTTCCTGCCCCGCTGGCGGTGCGCCTCCGCCAGCGCTGGGGGCTTCCGGGAGCCTAGACCTCTTCACCGAGTCTCGGTGAAGGGGTCGCGCCAGCCGGCCCGTATATTTGCCGCCCGGCCGCTCGCGGTCGGACTCGGTCGAGTAGCTCAGTTGGTAGAGCAATGGACTGAAAATCCATGTGTCGGCGGTTCAAGTCCGCCCTCGACCACCCCGCTCGTTCCGCAGCCGCTCGTCGGTTGAAGATCCAGCGGAGCGCGCCCAGTCGCTCGACGACCTCCCGGGGTCGGGGTAGATTAGGCGCACCGGTTCGGCCCGGTAGTTCAGTTGGTCAGAACGCCGCCCTGTCACGGCGGAGGTCGCGAGTTCAAGTCTCGTCCGGGTCGCCAAGCGCCCCCGCTTCTCCATCGAGAGGCGGGGGCGCTCTGGTTCTGGCCGGCTGGCGATGCGCGCCGCCAGCGGGGACGGCCGGATCAGAACACGCCGCCCTGGCCCCAGGAGAGCTTGCTCCGGATCGTCTTGAAGTAGTCTCGGTCGGGCAGCGTGACCAGCCGGACGACGTGATCGGCGCGGCGGACGCGGATCGTGGTGCCGCCGTCGAGGACCGTCGAGACGCCGTCGCACGCGAAGGCGAACGGGTGCCCGCGCGTCTCGACCCGGAGCACGAGCTCGGCCGAGCACGGGAGCACGATGGGCCGCGCCGTCAGCGTGTGCGGCGCGATCGGCGCCACGACGAGCGTCTCCGTGCCGGGCGTCAGGATCGGGCCGCCGACCGAAAGGGCGTAGGCCGTCGAGCCCGTCGGCGTGGCGATGACGAGGCCGTCGGCCCAGTACGTGTTGAGGTAGTCGCCGTCGACGGTGGCCTCGACCTGGATCATGCTCGTCGTGCCCGACTTGTCGACGACGACATCGTTCAGGGCCCAGCCCGGGACCTCGCCGAGGTCGCCGTCCTCGACCTCGACGGCCAGCGTCATCCGCTCCTCGACGCTCGTCTCGCCGGCCTCGATGGCCTCGATGGCCGCCTCCACCTCGGTCACCTCGACCTTCGTCAAGAACCCCAGCCGGCCGATGTTGACGCCGAGGATGGGCGTCCCGTCCGCGCGATGGGCGGTGCGGAGGAGGGTGCCGTCGCCGCCGAACGAGAGGAGGACGTCGGCGCCGCTGGCGGGGTCGGCCTTGGCGTGCTCCGCGGCGAGCGCGTCGTCGGCGAGCCCACGCTCGGCGAGGCCGTGAGCCAGTACGGGGTCGAGCCGAAAGGGGAGGTCGCGACGGAGCAGCCAGCGCGTGAGGTCGCGGAGGGGCGTCCAGAGCGCGTCCTTGGTCGGGTTGCCAGTAATGCCGTAGGTCATGGGCGCGTCGGGGAGAGGCGCGTACGTCGCCGGCCGGGCTACGTTCTGAGGTCGCCCCGTCGCTCTTCCCTCGCTCCGCCCGCCTTTTCGCATGCACGTCGTCATCGTCGGGAACGGGATCGCGGGAGTCACGGCGGCGCGGCACGTCCGCAAGGCCGACCCCGGAGCTCGTGTCACCCTGATCTCGGACGAGGCGCTGGCCCCGTTTGCACGCACGGCGCTGATGTACGTCTACATGGGCGTGCTCACGCAGGCGCAGACGCGGTTGTACGAGGACCGCTTCTGGCACGAGAACCGGATCGACCGCGTCGTCGACCGCGTGTGTGCTCTCGACGTCGACCGCCAGCGGCTGGCGCTTCGCGATGGGGGAGAGGTCGCCTACGACCGATTGCTTCTCGCTACTGGCTCGGTTCCGCACCTCCCTGACTGGCCCGGCACTGAACTGCCCGGCGTCCAGGGTCTCTATCACCTGGCCGATCTCGACCGGATGGAGGCCGCCACGCGGGACGTGACCACGGCGGTCGTCGTAGGCGGCGGGCTCATCGGCGTCGAGCTGGCGGAGATGTTGCGGACGCGGGGCCTGGCGGTGACCTTCCTCGTGCGCGAGCCGCGCTACCTGCCGCGCGTGTTCTCGGAGACGGAAAGCGCCCTCGTCGCCGACGCGATCCGCCAGCACGGCGTCGATCTCCGGTTCGGCGCCTCCGTCGGGGCGGTCGAGGGGGCCTCGCACGTGGAGGCTGTCCGCATGACGACGGGAGAGCGAATCGAGGCCGGGTTCGTCGGCGTGGGGATCGGCGTACGGCCGAACATCGGGGTGCTGGCGGGTGCCGTCGAGACCGACTGGGGCGTCCTCGTCGATGCCGAGCTTCGGACGTCGGCGCCGAACGTCTGGGCGGCGGGCGACTGCGCGCAGCTCCGCCAGCCGCCGGCCGGCGTGCGGGCCGTCGAGCCGATCTGGTACACGGCGCGGCTCCAGGGTGCCGTCGCCGGGCTCGGCATGGCGGGGCGGCCGTGTGCCTACGACCCCGGCGTCTTCTTCAACTCGGCCCGGTTCTTCGACCTCGACTGGCACGTCTACGGGGCCACGGTCGGCGACGGCGACGACTGGGAGTGGACCGACGGTCGCCGAAGTCTTCGCATTCGCCACATCGCCGGCGTCGTTCAGGGCGTGAGCGTTCTCGGCGTTCGTCTCCGCCAGTCCGTCTGCACACGCTGGATCGACGAGCGGTGGTCGCTCGACCGTGCGCTCGCCGATCTCCCCGCCGCCCGCTTCGACGAGGAACTTGCCGCTCCGCTCTCGCTCTAGCTCGATGCCCGATCTTCCTCTGTACAACGCGCGAGCGGATGCCGACCTCGGGCTCTTCTCGAACCCCGCGTTTCGGCCGAACGCCGTCGAGCGGCTCGGGCTGGCGCTCGTGGCGCTGGGGGCGATCGCCGTGCTCGTGGCGCTCGTCGGTGCCGGCCGCCAGCCGCTGGCGCTCGGCATGGCCGCCCTCGGCGGACTCGGGGGCGGCGGCGTCCTCTACGCCCTCGGCGGACTGCGACGGGCAGGGGCCGAACGGGCAGGGATAGCCTTCTCGTCGAACCGCGCGCGCGGCGCCGTCGGCTGGACGCTGGGTGCGGTGCTGACCGGGCTCTACGTCGTTCTCTATTTCTGGCCGCAGGCGCTGGCGGGGCTCATCCCGCTGGCCGACCCGCTGTCGCGGCTCATGCGCGACCAGCCCGCGACGCTGGAGAACGGCGGCCAGTGGTGGCTCTACACGACGGCCTATACGCTGGCGGTCGTCGTGATGGGCGTGCGCGCACTCGTGCGCTACCGGCGCAGCCGGTACCACGTGGCCCGCACGCTGAGCGTCGTCTTTTTTCAGTCCGTTATTGCATTCGCGCTGCCGGCCTTGCTCGTCCGCCTCCGCCAGCCGGAGCTGTTCGTCAGCTACACGTGGCCGCTCGACTACGACCTGTTCTTCCCGTGGAAGGTGGCCGAGCTGCAGGCCGAGGGCCACCTCGGCGTGGCGATGCTGGTGTGGGGCGTCCTGATGCTCGCCGTCGTCACGCCGGTCCTCACGTACGTCTTCGGGAAGCGGTGGTATTGCTCATGGGTCTGTGGCTGTGGCGGGCTGGCGGAGACGGCCGGCGACCCGTATCGGCACCTCTCCAACAAAAGCCTGACGGCGTGGAAGGTCGAGCGGTGGACCGTCCATGGCGTCCTGGTGCTGATTGTCGCGACGACCGTCCTCCTCGGCGTCGCCGCTGTGGCAGACGTCGGTTGGCTGGACGCGCTGGCGGGCACGATGGGCTGGCTCTACGGGCTCCTCATCGGGGCGATCTTCGCGGGCGTCGTCGGGGTCGGGTTTTACCCGCTCTTCGGCAGCCGCGTCTGGTGTCGGTTCGGTTGTCCCATGGCGGCGATCCTCGGCCTCCAGCAGCGGTTCTTCTCGCGCTTCCGCATCACGACGAACGGTGGCCAGTGCATCTCCTGCGGTCAGTGCTCGGCGTACTGCGAGATGGGGATCGACGTGCGGCACTACGCCCAGCGTGGGCAGAACGTGGTGCGCGCGGCGTGCGTCGGGTGCGGCGTCTGCGCGACGGTCTGCCCGCGTGGCGTGCTCCGGCTGGAGAACGGCCGAGACGTGTCGGGCTCAAGTCGAGCGGGCATTCCTCTTAACAACCTGATTTCGGACCTCGACGTGCTGGACGAGGGGCTTGTGTAGCGACGCCATCGTGGCGACGTTGCGGCGTCCTGCCCCTCTCGCTATGCGCCTCGCCCTTCCGCTCCTCGCCCTCGCCCTGATCGTGCTGGCGGCCTACACGCCCCAGCCTGCCGTCGCCGCCGCGCCGTCCGCCAGCGTGGCCGACTCGACGGAGTGGGCCAACCTCCAGATCCTGCCCGACTCGATCTCGCACGACGAACTCATCGGCATCATGCGTGGTTTTACGGAGGCGCTCGGCGTCCGCTGCACCCACTGCCACGCGATGGGCGCCGAGGGCCACCCGGACTTCGCCTCGGACGAGAACCACCACAAAGACGTCGCCCGCGGCATGATGCGGATGACCTGGCAGATCAACACGGAGATCCTGCCGGCCATCGATCATCTTCACCACGAGGGCGGGCAGATGGTGACGTGCTACACCTGCCACCGGGGCTCGACGGAGCCGGCGACGACGGAGGAAGAAGGCGAGCCCACCGAGCCGGGGGATGAGCACGGCGACCACGACCACGGGAGCCACGACCATGGCGGTCACTGAGTCCGAACCGCGCGGCGCGGGTGAACGTTGAGCCCGGGTACCTGCATCCCCGTTATGCCCGAGCCCGTCCAGCCCGCGCCGCGTCCGATTTCACCTGTCCGCGCGTTCGTCCTCTATGTCGTCTATACGGTCGTCTTCGCCCTTGGCGGCGGACTGGCGGCGGGCATCATGGCGCTCGTGTTCGAAGCGCTAAGCCCGCAGGGCTCGGACCCGACCGTCTACGCCATCACATTCGGCGTCTCCGGCTTCATCGCCTACCGGTTGGCGCAGCGCGTGGCTGAGGGCTGACGTCCGACTCGGGCGAGCCGTAAGTGCCGGACGCGACCACGAACGGTCGCGTCCGGGTGCAGGAAGATCCCGGATGTGCCCCGTTAGGGGAGGCGCCAGATGAGGTCCTGGTCGATGTACGGCGCGTGGTCTCGGTAGTGCTCCGTTAGTTCGATCTTGCGTCGGAGCAGGTCGCCGATGTTGTCGCCGTAGATGAAGCTCGTCTCGCCAGCGTCGGACACAAGGAAGGTCTCGGTCTCGCTCTGCTCCCAGAGCTCTAGGAGGCGCCGTGTGTTTTCCAGGTCGAGGTCGATCATCGCCTGCACCTCGCTCTGGAACCGTTCGCGCTCGGCGTCGGAACTGGCCCCCAGGTAGCCGTAGACGCTGGCGACCCAGGCGCAGGTGTTGCGCTGCGTCGTGGCCCAGCACTGGAGGGCGAGTGCCCGGTCGCGGAGGTCGGTGTAGACACGGCGGGTTTCGTCGTCGGAAGACTCCGCCAGCAGGGCTTCGATCCGATCGATCGCCGCCTGGGCGCGCGGTAGGCCCTCCTCGTCGAACTGGCGGGTCATCCGCGCGGCCGACTCCTCGGTGAGGAGGACGAAGAGGACGTCGCGGCCGAGGTCGTTGATGTTCGGGTTGTTGGCCGTGCTGACCAGGAAGCGCTCGTAGTAGAGCCGGTCGTCCAGCGGGATCGCCTCAATGTCCGGGACGAGCGGGCGGACCCACGTCCGGAGCCAGACGAAGCCGAAGTTGCTGTAGAGCGGCACGATCGGCAGGTGCGCGACCGTGTCCTCGACCGCGTCCCAGGCACTGACGAGCGTCTCGGCCTGCTCGGCGCCGACGTAGCGCGTGGCGGTCTGGCGGAGGACGTCGTCGGTCGAGACGTCCGGCCGGAATTGCGCCGCGCGGATGACGTCGGGGTGTGGCCAGTACGGGGTCTTTTCGAGGTGAAGCAGGCCGCCCCAGGCACTCGCGGCCTCGAACCCGGCCTCGTGCATCGCGATCAGCTTCTGGTGCAGCATGCGCGGGAACGGCGTCCCCAGCAGCGGCTCCAGGTTGTAGCTCGACGTGGGGGCGTACGTGAGCTTCGGCTCGACGCCCCGCGCGCGGTGCTCCGCCAGCAGGCCGCGCTCCTCGTCCGCCAACTCCGTATGGTAGATGGTCCCGGCTGCACTCGTCTGCTCCGGGTACGTCGGGTGGGCGTACGGGAGCTCGTACCCGCGGACGAGGAGGGAGGGAGCTTCCAGCCCGACGCCGTCGCCCATGCCTTCGACGAGGGTCTCGTGCTCCACCTTGAACGGTTCGAGGCGGAGGAGGACCTCGAAGTCGGGGTTCGTCTCCGCCGCCGTGTCCTGCATCAGGCGCAGCCAGCGAAGGACACCCCGGCCGGCGGTCTCCGCGATCTGGTCGTGCTCGCGCCACTCGCGGATCATGTACGGCCCGCCGTTGCGTCCCACGTAGAGCGACGACGTGTGCTCGAAGCCGGCGCCGCTGTCGTTGCTCCAGACGGAGAGGTAGCCGAGGTCTGGCACCGCCTCCATCATGTTGCGCATGAGCTCGGCGTAGTGCTCGCGCGCCACGGGGTGATCCTGGGCGAGCGTGTACCGGGGCAGGTGCGAGCGGAACGGGTGGTCGATGCGCGCCCCGCGGAGGGTCGGGTAGCGCTGGAAGAAGTGCTCCGGGAGGCTGCGCGGCTCGAAGCAGAGCAGCCCCGGGGTGAGGCCGTAGCGCCGGCCGATCTCCGCGATCGTTTGGAGCCGCTTGAGGTTGGCCTGGAGATACTCGGCCGGGTACAGCCCCCGCGTCAGCGTGCTGTCGACGAAGTGGCTAAGGCCGGGGCAGTAGGTGTAGAACTGGTTGTAGTACTCGCTCGGGACCCCGGGCTCGAAGGGGATGTGCGTCGCCAGGCCGTTGACCTCCAGGTGGGTGAACCCGGCCCGCGCCAGTCCCGCGATGTAGGGCTCCGGGTCGAAGTCGCGGACGGCGCGGGAGACCTGCGTGAGGACATGGTCGTAGAGCGGGCGGTGGAAGGGGAACGAAGCCGGGAGCAGAAGCCCGTCCGCGAGCTCGTCCGCGCGGTCATCCAGCGCGCCATCCGCCAGCAGCCCGACGAGGGCGATGAGGAATGACGGGTGGGAGGCAGCGAGCTCGCCTGTTCCGTTCGGGGTAACGCGGATCCAAAGCCAGCTCTCGCCGTCGTCGGGCATCTGGAGCGACCAGGGGCCAGACGCGACGTCAACGTTCAGGCCGTCGCCTGGCTCGTCGGAGGCGATCGGCGTGTCGAGCCCGAGGTAGGTCGAAAGGAGGTGGGCGGCCATCTCCACGCCGCTGGAGGCAGAGGTGGGGAAATGGACGCTGGAGACCGGAGAGAGTGCAGAGCGCGCGTGCATGAGGAACTGGCGAGAGGGGAGGACTCAGGATAGGCATCTCAGATCTGAAAGGCCGTTTCGATTACTGAACAGACACTCTCTCGTCTCCCGCGCCACCTCAGAAGGGCTGGCCCCCCCCCCAGCTCATCAGGCGGAACCTGGGGGCTGGTGGTGAGAAAAGTTCCGGAGGGCGATTTTTGGCAGATCCGTTCAAAATGAGCGCAATCGGGGATCAGGGACATCCTGAGACCGCTGGTTCCGGTGGCGGCTGGGAGAGGGCTTGACATTGGTGTGGAGAACCCGTAAATCGTATTGCAATGGAAACGCCGTTCCGCAATTGAAACAGGCCGACCGCTACATCATCCCCTCGCTCGACCGGGCCGTGCTGGTCCTCGGTCTCCTCGGTGAGGAGCCGAAGGGCCTATCGCTGGCCGAGCTCGCCCGCCGGACGGAGATCCCCAAGAGCACGCTTTTTCGGATTCTCGTCACGCTCCAGAAACACCACTGCGTGACTGCCGACCCGGCAGACGGGACGTTCCGTCTCGGTTCCTATCTCTGGGAGCTCGGGAGTCGGTTCGCCGATCAGAGCGACCTCTTCCGGGTCTCCGCCAGCTACATGACGGACCTCGCCGACGAACTGGGGGAGACGGTCTTCCTCAGCAAGCTCGAAGAGGGAGAGGTCGTGTACCTCCGCCGCGTGGAGAGCCTGAAGTCGATCGCCGCGGTGCGGAAGCTGGAATCGCGCGCGCCCATCCACTGCACCGCGACCGGGCTGGCTCTCGTCGCCTGGCTGCCGTCGAGCGAGATCGACGCCATCCTCGACCAGCACGAGCTGAAGACCTTCAACGAGTCGACCATTACGGACCAGCGGGTGATCCGCGACCGGATGGCGGAGGTGCGGGACCGGGAGTACGCCGTGGTCGACGGCGAATACAACGACGAGCTGCTGTGCGTCGCCGCGCCGGTCCTCGACCACCAGCGGCGCCCCTGTGCGGCGCTCACCGTCACGATGCTTTCGGCCCAGGTCAGCAGCGAAGCGACCATCGAGCGGGCCGGGCAGGCGGTCCGCCGGGCTGCCCGCTCTCTCTCGCGCGAACTGGGCGGGGGGGAGCCTCTCCGCCTCAACGTCTCTCAGTCGGCCTAGCCCATGGGACCCATCCACGTGCCTCCGCGCGCCAACGCGAACGCGCCCTCACCCACCGCCCTCCCCGCCATCTCGATTTGGGACGCCCCGAACTCATGAGCACTCACCCTCACAGACGACTCCTCTCCTGGGTCTTTTTTGCCCTCCTCTTGGGAGCGCTTCCGACTGTGGCGCAGGCCCAGAGCGGGAAGCTCTCGGGCACGATCACAGACGCAGTGACCGGCGACCCTCTGCCGGGCGCGACGGCGTTCCTCAGCGGGACCCAGCTGGGCGCCTCTGCGGACATTGACGGGCACTACACCGTGATCGGCATCTCGCCGGGGACCTATGAGGTCCGCGTGTCCTACGTCGGTTACACCACCCAGGTCATCGAGCTCCGCGTCGTGTCGGACATCACGACGACGCTGGATGTCCAGTTGACGTCGGCCACGATCGAAAGCGGGGAGATCCAGGTGCTGGCCGAGCGACCCGTAGTCGACGCCAACCAGACGACGTCCCGATCACTCGTGACGGGGGAGGAGATCGCGCAACTGCCTGTCTCTAACCTGCAGGACGTCATCTCCCGTACATCGAACTCGTACGAGGGCTTTATCCGTGGCAGCCGACGGTACGAGACGCGCACGATCATCGACGGTGTGGACGTGAGCGACGCGATGAACCAGGTTGCTCCGAACGGCACAGGGCAGTCCTATGCGGGCCTGACCTACAGCAGCACCAACCGGGCGAGCGAGACGAACCCGAGCCTGTTCAACATCAGCCCTGATGGCGTCGAGGAGGTCACGGTGAACTCGGGCGCGACGGACGCGCGTTACGGCGCGGCCTCGGGCGGCGTGGTCGCCATCACCCTTGCCGAGGGGCGAGGGCCGCTGCATGGGAATGCCTCGTTCCGAATTGCGCCTCAGGGCGTGCGGCCAGGGCCCGATTCGCTCGCCTTTTACGCCGATTCTACGGTCTACCGCCTGGAGCGGGAACAGCGTGTCGCCAACGGTGACGCCGCCGCCGAGCTTTACACCTGGACGCCCGACCTCTACAGCACCGGAGAACCCGAGGTCGACGGTCGGTTCTCGCTGGGCGGCTCGATCACCGACCGGCTCCGCTTCTTCAGTACGGGGCAGTGGTTCCAGACGCATGGCTTCCAGCCCAACGAGTTCCGCCGCCGACTCAGCGGCCAGCTCAAGACGACCTACGACATCGGCTCGAACACCCAACTCAGCGTGATCGGCCTCGTCGAGGACCGCGGGCTGTGGGGTGGGTGGAATAACACGGCTTACAGCGACTTCTGGCGCTTCTACCTCCAAGGCGTCGCCCAGAACGACGGGGGCAGCTACCTCGGGTCCGCCCGGATTACGCAGCTTCTCTCCAGCAGCTCGTTCCTGCAGGCCCAGTTCTACCGGACGTACCAGCGCACGCGCTATGGCTACGTCGACGACGACGGGAACGGCTTCACGGACATCGGCGAGAATGGTGACTTCCTCGACTTCCGTGACCCTCAGGTCATCGCTCGGTACATCGGAACGGGCACGGATCGCTCGAAGATGTTCTACGAGAATATTGCCGACTCCTTCTCGGATTCGGGGCTGAATCTGCCCGCCGGCAACCGCTACAAGCTTGCCCGGCCGTTGCCGTACTCCGAGGACTCGGAGCAGGCCACGAACGGATTCAAGGTCGAGTACAACAACCAGGTCACGCCAAACCACTACCTACAGACCGGCACGGAGCTCAAGCTCTACTCGCTCAACTATGACCAGGTCTATGGCGTCGACCAGACGGGCGCCAAGCTCAACGGGGCCATCGAGCCGTACATCTCCCAGGAGTGGGAGCGGCATCCGTGGAACCTGGGCCTCTTCGCCTCGGACCGGATGGAGTACGCTGGCCTGATCGTCAACCTGGGCCTGCGCGTCGAGTTCGCGAACCGGGACATGGACAAGATCAACGACTTCTTTTACCCGTTCCGGCGGGATAGCGTGGAGGCTGGCATCGTCTACGCGACCGACGCCAGCGGCAATGTCGTGCCGGCGCTCGACGCCGACGGCAACCAGGTCCCGCGCATCCTGGCGCGCAACACGTTCGACCGAGGCGAGGCCGTGCCGACGGACGTGTTCTTCAACCCGAGCCTGGGCATCTCGCACCCGATCGGGTCGAAGGCGTCGATGTACTTCTCCTTCGCGCGCAACCAGCAGCTGCTGCCTTTCAGCACGCTCTACCAGTTCTACGACGGCAACAACTCGAACAACCAGTTCTTTACCTACGTCAACCCGGAGACCGCGCCGATCACGTCCAACAACTACGAGCTCGGCGGTCAGTGGGAGGTGGCAGACGGCTGGGGCATCGACGTCAACGCCTACCTGCGGAGCATCGCCAACTACGGACTGGCAACGCTGCAGGCGGAGAACCGGACGCCCGCTGGCGAACCTACCCTCACGGGCCTCACGGTCCACTCCTACGCCACGAGCGCGGGCTACGCAGACTCGCGCGGCATCGAGCTGGTCATCCGTCGCCGCCCGCTGGACTTGGCCAATGGGGTCCGCCTCGGGCTCACGGGTTCCTACACGTTCTCGACCATTGAGGCGTCCGGCTTTGCTTCGAACACGACGTCGTTCCGCGACACGGCGGCCGGCACGGAAAGCAGCCAGACCCAACTCCCGTTCGTGAACGTCCAGGCCTTCCGCAACTTCCCGCTTCAGGTCCAGGGGGGCAACTCGACGCTCACGGCTGGCTACGGCCGGACGCACCGGTTCGTCCTTCGGTCGATCGCCAGCCTGCCCTACGAGGTGTCGGTCGGGTTGACGGGGAGCCTCGAGAGCGGCTTCCTCTACCCGAAGGCCGTCGGCGCGGACGCGCGTGACCGGGCCCTTCTGACAGGGCCGACGAACTACCAGATCGACCTCCGTCTCGAGAAGCGGGTCACGCTCTCGGGGAGCCTCGGGTTTGACGTCTACATGGACGCGACCAACATCACCAACAAGCAAAACATCGTGGCTTACGAGAGCTTCACGCCGGACGGCCCCGCCGTCTTCCAGGAGACGGGGAGCCCCGGGAACCGGCTCATTCTGCAGGATGGGACCTCGATCTATGGGCCGCCGCGGAACGTGTTCTTCGGCCTCCGTGCTCGATTCTAGCCCTCTACTGTAGCCCTATCCTTCAGACTGGCTCCGCCATGAAACTCACTCTTGCCCCTCGTCTGGTCGCGTTCCTTCTCGGGGCCGTGATCGCTGTCCCGGCCTCGGCGCAGCGAGCCGACCGGCCGTCCTCTGCGCTTCATTACGTCGACCCCCGTGCGACTACCTCGGGGGATGGCTACCTGGTCGGTGGCGATCTCTGGAACACGCTCAAACCATCGAATACGTCCGAGGCCTCCCTTTTGGGGAATGCGTTCGCGACGGTTGGTGGCGGCATGAACAACCGTGTCCTGTTCGGGTCGCGAGGCAACTGGAACGAACCGGGTGGCGAGTGGCCGTCCGGATTCCCCTACACCAATACGTTTCGGAACTCCCACTTCATGGTGTTCCCAGTGTTCGAGAACGGAGGGTGGCCAGGCTACGACGCCGCCAACCCGGTCCGCCAGAAGGACGCTGGAATGGACACCCTGGGGGCCGGGAAGACGAGCCGGTTCATGTTTGCCACGTACGGACCCAATCTGCAGGGGGCTACCGATCCTGCACGAAATTACCGGCGTCCGGCGCATTACACCGACGCAACCCGGACGCATCTCATCTACGAGGCGGGCTGGCCCACTACGGCGGGCATTGACTTTAAGGTGCGTGCCCACCAGTTCACCTCGAACACCCAGAACCTGAACGACTTCACGGTCCTGGAGATCTCGATGACGAACACCGGCGTCGTGGATACGAACGGGGACGGAACGCCAGAGGCGACGGGCCACGTAGTCGACGGCATTGCCATGATGATGGACGCGACCATCTCGCCCTCGATCTACATCGGGCCGGGCGGAGATCGGGCCTGCAACTGCATCGCGGCTGGTCGCACGTTCGGCTACGTCGCGGCGCCGGATGCTACCGGGGCTCCCTACAACCTGTGGGCGTGGTTCGCCAACGTGCCCCCGACCCAGACGACCGGCCGGTCGGTTCCGCCTCTGGGAGCGCGGTCGTTCGGCATCAACAACCGAAACCAGCTGCTGGGATACACAGACATCTGGAACGCCTGGAACTTCGCCGGGGTAAAGCAGGGAGCCATTTCAGACACTGATCTCGGCGCCATCTCCGCGTCGTCTCCCGATAAGCCGACGGTTTTCGGGACGCATCCGATCGGCGAGGGGGCTCGTCGCGGCTGGTACACGTCCGTCCAATGGCAGGCCTCGCTTTCCAGCCTGAGCGCGTCCGACATCGCGTTCCGCAACGCGACCGCGACGTGGTACACGGACTATGGCAAGCGGTCCAACGGGAGCTCGACGCGGACCAACCTCGAGCCGAATCCGAAATTTTTCTCCGCGGGCGCAGAGGATGACATCACGACGTGGACTGTCAGGGACCCGAACGCGCGGCCTGACGGCGACTACAAGTATGCGAGCCAGGACCTCGGAGTCGCCAACATCGAGCAGGTTCAGCCCGTCTGGGAGCCCGAATGGAACCCTGATGTTGAGAACGCGACGGAGGCCAGCGACTACTACAGTGGCATCAAAGGCTTCGCACGGGAATACACCTTTGGCGAGGCGCTGACGCAGGGCATCGGGCCCTTCGACCTGGAGGTCGGCGAGTCCATCACCGTGGTCTGGGTGGCCGCAGCCGGGTTCCGGTTCGAAGGCATCGCGGATGCTGTGGAGTCGGCCCGCTGGGCCTGGGACCGTGGCTGGGATGTGGACTCCGCGCTTCCGACGCCGGCCGCTCCTGACCTCGCTCTCGAAAGCACGACGGAGGGCCGCGCCCGCATCCGCTGGACGGACGTCGCCGGCCTCCGCCCGCTCGACGGCTACAAGATCTGGCGCGCGTCGCAGTACAAGCGGACGAGCTTCCTCGACGTCGGGATGCGCCTTCAGGATCGGTACCAGGAGCAGCAGGAGCCGGGGACCAGCATCGAGTCGCTTCTCGACCCGGTCAACCCGGCGTACGACGCCTTCGACATCTTCACCGGCGACATCCAGGGCTCGTACCAGCCGGCTGAATGGGGGACCTACGACCTCATCGCCACCATACCGGCCGACCAGTTGTCCGAGTACCGCGATGAGGCGAACGGCTACCAGTTCGTCTACGTCGATGAGGATGCCATTACCGGCTTCACCTACTGGTACTACGTATCGGCCTACAAGGAAGGCTCGTTCACCGGGCCCCATGGGCCTGTGGCTGGCGGCCACATCGAGTCGTCGAACATGAACCGGAATGGACGGAACGATCCCATGGCGCCGGACGGCCAGATCGGCCTCGGCAGCCAGTGGGGGGGGACCTATCCCTTCGCCAACCTCAACGCGGCCTACCCTGATGAGGGCACCCAGGCCTACCAGAACATGGGAGTCCCCTTCACAGTGGTTCCCCCGGTGGCCCCGGACGAACAAGTTGAGAACCTGATTACGGTGACCCCGAATCCCTACAAGATTACGGGTCTTAACGATAATCGCAACGATGCATCTAGTCACTTTATCAGTTTTCTGAATACGCCGGAGGACTTTACGTTGACCATCATCGACGTGGCCGGCCAGATCGTCTATCAGAAAATCGTCGAGGGGGCTCTCGATGGGCGGCTTACCTGGGACCTGTTCTCCAAGGACGGGGTGGAGGTCGCCAGCGGTCTGTACCTCTATCACATCCAGTACGGCGACCGCGTCGTGACCGGACACTTCGCCATCCTGCGCTAGCGCTACCAATGGACACTGCCATGACTTCCGGGATCCGCCGAACGCTTTTTCTGCTCGGGCTGCTCCTGCTGCCCGTCCTTCCAGCGCAGGCCCAGCGCAACGCCGGTCGCAACGGCGCCGTCTTCCTCAAGGTGGGCGTCGGCGCCCGCGAGGCGGCGCTGGGCTCTGCCGTCAGCTCCTTCCGAAATGACGCCAACCAGGTCTTCTGGAACCCGGCCGGGACGGCCCTCCGGCCCGACCAGAAGCTCAGCGCTGCCCTCTCCTACGGGAGCTGGATCGGCGACATCGATTACTCCGCGGCCGCCGTCGGATACAACCTCGGCCAATCTGGTACGCTCACGGTGGGGGTCCAGGCCTTCGGCGTCTCCGACATCCCGGCCAACCGGGAGAACGGCTACGTCGACCCTATCCTGAACGACCTCGTCACCGATCACAACACGTCGGAGACGTTCGACTACCTCGACCTCGCCGCCAGCGTGACCTACTCGCGCTACGTCATCGACCGGCTCTCGCTCGGTGCCACCGCCAAGGTGGTGAACGAGAGCATCGACGACGAGAGCGCCTCGGCTGTCGCGTTCGACTTTGGCTCCGTCTACGACATCAACTCGTCCGGCTGGCGGATCGCAGCCCGGCTCAACAACCTGGGCACGAGCATGTCGTTCTACAATCAGGACAACCCGCTCCCGCTGACCTTTTCCATTGGGACCTCCTTCTACCCTGTAAACACGGAGGCAGCGCGCCTCATGGTGTCGGTCGATGCCGTCAAGCCGCAGGACGCACAGCAGCTCGTTTTCGGCGGGGCGGAGGCCTCGTTCTACGACCTCCTGTTCCTCCGCGGCGGCTACAAGTTCAACTACAGCGGTACGTCTGACGGTGGCACCGATTCTCGTGAGTCGATCGATACCACCATCGAGAAGTTCTCGCTGGGCGGCGGCATCCAGTACGTCATCGGCGACAACCCCGTCGCCATCGACTACGCCTTCACCAGCATGGACCTGCTCGATTCGGTCCACCGCGTGAGTCTCCGCATCGGCCTCTAGGCCGGGCTCTGCGGTCCGCTTCTCACTCCCACCACACCCGTCCTCGTGCTTCGAGTTGAAACGCCGTCCGGCTTCTGGACGGCCCTGTGCGCGCAGATCGTCGACTTCCTGCGCGCCGACGTCATCGCCCTCACTGTCGATGGCGTCGAGGCGACGGGCTTCCGCAGCCCGGACACGCCCCCCCTCCGTATCCGGCACCACACTCACACCCTGCGGGGCGGTAAGTAAATGCACCCCGACGTGCATATCGCCGTCGACCTGTTCGCCGCCTACCCGCCGGCGAACGGTCGCGTGTTCGACTACGTGACGACGCAGGCCGGGACCGAGCCCGAGAACTGGGAGAAGTGGGTCCGCGTCCCGGTCGAGGCCGACGTCGAGTTCCGTTTCGTCAAGGCGGCCGTGCTCGCGTGGCAGGCCTCCGGCGACGACGCCTGGATCGAGGCGCTGCTGCCCCGGCTCGACGCCGCGCTGGCGTACACGTGTACGCACCCGTGGCGTTGGGACGAAGACCTCGGCTTACCCAAGCGGGCCTACACCGTCGACACCTGGGACTTCGACTACACGGCCGGGCGCGAGCCCTGGCTCAACTTCGCCGTCACCGACGAGACGTTCTGGGGCGTCATGCACGGGGATGTGAGCGGGCTGTACGAGGCGATGGGCCAGCTCTCCGATCTCTACGAGCGGTTCGGACAGTCCGAGCCCGCATCCCGCTGGCGGACGACGGCGGCGGGGATGCGGGAGCGCGCCAACGCGCTCCTCTTCAACGGCCGGTTCTACACCCACCATCACAAGCTCACGCCCATCACCATCGACGGGCTCGACGAGGCCGAGCAGCTCAGCCTCAGCAACCCGATGGACGTCAACCGCGGCCTCGCGACGCACGAGATGGCCGTGGCGATCCTCCGCGAGTACCAGCGCCGCCGCGTCTCGACGGGCGCGTTCGCCGAGTGGTTCAGCATCGACCCGCCGTTCCCGGACGGCGCGTTCGGGGACGAGAAGATCGTCGGCGGGGCGTACTGCAACGGCGGCATCATGCCGCTCGTCGGCGGTGAGCTGGCGCGGGCGGCCTTCGAGCACGGCTTCGAGCGCTACGGCGTCGACATCCTCCGCCAGTACGGCGAGATGATCGCCGAGAGCGGGGAGACCTACCTCTGGTACTTCCCGGATGGGACAGCCTCCGACGTCGCCTCCAGCACGAGCCCGGACGCGACGCCGACCGACGGCTGGGGCTCGGGCGCCATGCTCTACGCCGCCGTCGAGGGGCTCTGTGGCATCGAGGACCTGGAGCACTCGTACCGCCGCGTCCGTTGCGCGCCGCGCTGGGTCGCCGCCGACGAGGCCGAGGCGACTGTCGAGGTGGGGTACGCCGCCTCTGGCGCAGGCTTCGGCTATACCTATGTGCACGACGCCGACGCACGGACGATCCGCCTGCGCTTCGCGTCCGACGCCGACGTGGAGCTGCACCTGCTGCTCCCGCCCGGCACCCGGCCCGACGCTGTGACGTGGGCAGGGGAGGAGGCGTCCTTCGAGGCAACGACGGTCGAGGCCAGCGTCTACGCCGATGCGGCTGGCGCCGTCCTAGCTGGCAGCCAGGTCGAGGTCCGGTATGTCGACGCTTAGCCTCACCCGGCCGACCTGGAATCGGGAGGCGCGGACGGCCATCGGGCTGCTCGCGCCGACGCTGGTGTTCTTCGCCGTCTTTCAGTACTACCCGATCCTCAAGAGTCTGGCGATCAGCTTCGCCGACTACGGGCTGCTGCGCCGGGAGACGCCATTCGTCGGGCTCGACAACTACGTCCGCCAGTTCCAGGACCCGCTGTTCGTCTCGGCGCTCTGGAATACGCTCGTCTTCGTCGGCGTGGTGGTCGTGGTCGGCGTGGCGCTGGCGCTGGTGGTGGCCATGCTCGTCGAGCAGACGGGCCGCTGGGCGTCGCTCTACCGGACGCTCTACTTCATCCCGGTCGTGACGTCGCTCATGGCGACGGCGATGATCTGGCGCTGGCTCTACGCCTCGAACGGGCTGCTCAACTTCCTGCTGACGCTCGTCGGGCTTGATCCCCAGACGTGGCTCCTCAGCGAGCACCTCGCGCTCCCGTCGCTCATGGTGCTGACGGTCTGGAAGAACCTCGGCTTCGACCTCATCCTGTTCTCGGCCGCCCTCCAGGGCATCTCGACGGACATCTACGAGGCCTCCAGCATCGACGGCGCGACGCCGCTCCAGAAGGCGCTCTTCATCACGCTGCCTCAACTCCGGCCCATCATCGTGCTGGTCGGGATCACGGCGGTGATCCGCTCCTTCCAGGTGTTCACCATCGTGCTGGCGATGACGCAGGGCGGGCCCGTCAACGCGACGCGCACCATCGTCTACCACGTCTACGAGCAGGGCATCCAGTACGACGACATGGGCTACGCCTCGGCGGCAGCTGTCGTCCTGCTGATGCTGGTTGGCGTGGTCACGTTCTTCCAGCTCCGGCTGGACCGCGACTCCTGAGGCCATGCACGGACGACGCCAGTTCCTCCAGCGCGCGGCCCAGGTGGGCATCGGCCTCGCCGCCGCGCCGCTCGCGTGCGCGCCCGCGCCCCGCACGGCAGCCGCCCTGGCGGCGTCGACGGACGCGGACTTCTGGGACGCGGTCCGCGATCTCTACCCGATGACGCGCGAGCGGGCCTACCTCAACACGGGCGGCCTCGGCCCGGCGCCCTACCCGGTGCTCGACGCCGTCCAGCGTGCGACGACCGAACAGCAGACGATCGTGGAGCACAACCACGAGCGGTTGGAGGCCGTGCGCGAGGCGACCGCGGCATTCTTCGGGGCGACGGCGGCCGAGATCGCCTTCACGCGCAACGCGACCGAAGGCAACTCGACCATCTCCTCCGGCCTCGACCTGCGCGCGGGCGACGAGGTCATCTTCGAGTCGCACGCGCACCCGGGCGGGTCGTTCGCCTGGCTCAGCCGGCAGAAGCGCGACGGCATCCGCGTCAAGATCTTCGAGCCCGACCCGACGAGCGCCGACGGCAACGTGGAGCGCATCGCGGCGCTGATCACGCCGCGCACCCGCGTCATCCAGGTCAGCCACATCACCGCGCCGACCGGGATCCGGATGCCGGTCGAGGCGATCGCGGCGCTGGCGGCCGAGCGCGGCATCTGGTTCCACATCGACGGCGCCCAGTCCG
The DNA here is from genome assembly GCA_964414235.1 of uncultured Rhodothermales bacterium. Lineage (GTDB taxonomy): Bacteria > Bacteroidota > Rhodothermia > Rhodothermales > Rubricoccaceae > Rubrivirga. The sequence continues at coordinate 18,660 of CAYPVZ010000002.1, forward strand.
CCGGGCTCGTCCCGGTCGACCTCCACGCCATCGGCTGCGACTCGTACGCCACGAGCGGGCACAAGTGGATGGGCGCGCCCCACGGCACCGGCGTGCTCTACGTCCGCCACGACCGCCAGTCGGAGGTCTGGCCCACGGAGGTCGGTGCCTACAGTGCGGCCGAGGACGACCTGGACCACCCGGAGCGGTTCACGCTCGTGCCGGACGCCCACCGCTACGAGCCGGGCACACGCGACACGGCCTCGATCGTCGGCCTCGGCGAGGCGGTCGCCTTCCTGACCGAGATCGGGATGGAACGCATCGCCGCACGCGCGCAGCACCTGGCGCAGTACCTCCAGCGCGGCCTCCGCGCGATCCCCGGCGTCGAGATCCTCACGCCCACCGACCCGGCGCTCGCCGCCGGCATCACCACGCTCCGGACGGATCGCGTGCCCCGTGATCAGCTCTACGCCGCCTATGGCGAGGCGCACCTGCGGTGCCGGATCGTCAACGAGCAGGGGCTCGACGCCGTGCGCGTCTCGACCCACCTCTTCAACAGCGAGGCCGAGTGCGACCGGGTGGTCGCCGCCACCCGAGACGCCCTCGCCAAGGCCTAGATGCCCGAGTCCACTGCCATCCTGACCGAAGCCGAGGCGGCCCGCCAGATCGCGGAGCGCAGCGGCCCGCCGTCCGCTCCCGCGGGACTGGCGGCCCGGCTCCGGCGACTCCCGCTGGGACGATGGGCGCTGCACGGCGTGCTCATCCTCGGCGTGGTCGTCATGGTCGGGCCGCTGGTCTGGATGGTGCTCACGTCGCTCAAGACCGCCGCCGACGCCGAGGCCTTCTTCGACACGCCGCACCGGATCGGGGCCGTGCTCAAGGGGCTCTGGCCGCACCCGGTGACCTGGGACAACTACCGGGCGGTCTTCACCGAGCGGCCCATGCTGATGTACTTCGCCAACAGCGCGATCTACACCGTCTGCCGGCTCCTCCCGACGCTCCTGCTGTGCTCGCTAGCGGGCTTCGTGTTCGCCAAGATGAGCTTCCCCGGGCGCGACTGGCTCTTCGGTGCCATCATCGTGACGATGATGATCCCGTTCCAGATCAAGATGCTCACGCTCTACGAGATGATGGTCCGGTTCGGGTGGGTGGACACCTACTGGGGCGTCGTCGTGGTGAGCTTGATGGAGCCGCTCGGCATCTTTCTGTTCCGCCAGACCATCCGCGGCATCCCGGACTCGCTCCTCGACGCGGCCCGCATGGACGGCGCGGGCACGCTGCGGATCTACTTCCGCATCGTCCTCCCGCTGATCCGGCCCACGCTGGCGGCCTACAGCATCTTCGTGTTCATGTGGTCCTGGAGCGACTTCCTGTGGCCGCTCATCGTCCTCAACCGCGAGACGCTCAAGCCCATCGAGGTCGGCATCCTCAGCTTCGCCGACATCAACAACCCGGACTACGTCAAGATGATGGCGGCGGCGACGGTGGCGGTCGCGCCGGTCGTCGTGTTCTTCCTGCTCATGCAGCGCCAGTTCATCCGCGGCGTCACGATGACGGGGGTGAAGGGATGAGCGCGACTCGACGTCTTCAGGGGGCCGTACTCGGCGCGATGCTCGTGCTGGCGGCCGCGCTCGGCGGCTGCCAGGACCCGCAGCCGGACGTGATGCCGGACGGCCGCATCCCGGTCCGCGTCTTCCTGCTCCTCATCAGCACCGGCCAAGTCGAGTTCTACGACTGGGCCGAACAGACCTTCGAGGCGCAGAACCCCGACCTCGACGTCATCATTGAGCAGTTCCCAGGTAGCTCGCTGAAGGACTTCGAGATCAAGCTCCGGCTCCGCTTCAGCAGCCGCCAGGCGCCCGACCTGTTCCACGTCAACACCAACGTGGCCTCGGAGCTGGCGTCGCTCGGCCTGCTCGCGCCCGCGCCCCCGTCCGTGGTGGAGCAGATCGAGGCGAACAGCCTGAACGGGTTCGTCGAGAACGCCGGCCGCTTCGACGGCACCCAGTACGGCATCGTCAGCGACGGCGTGTGGACGGCGCTCTACTACAACAAGGACATGTTCCGCGAGGCCGGGCTGGACCCCGAGCGTCCGCCGCAGACGTGGGACGAACTGATCGACTATGCCGATCGCCTCACGATCCGCCAGCCCGACGGGACGCCGACGCGCGCCGGGCTCTCGCTGCGCAAGTCGGGCTTCAAGGCCGGCACCGCCGAGAAGTGGATGACCTTCCTCTACTCGGCCGGCGGCACCGCTTTTTCCGACGACGGCTCGCACGCCACGTTCGACTCCGAGGCCGGCCGCGCCGCGCTCGACTTCTACCACACGATCCTCTTCGACCGCCGCATCGACTCGGTGGACCTCGAAGGCGACCAGCAGGGCTTCGGGCAGCAGCGCGTCGCCATGTTCATCCGCGAGCCCCACGTGATGGGCTGGCTCCGCGACAACTACCCGGACCTCGACTTCGGCGTCGCGCCCATTCCGCGTCGCGACACCTCGATCAGCGCGGCCGGCACCTACATGTTCGCCGTCAGTGGCGACTCGCCGCATCCCGACGCCGCGTGGCGCTTCGCCGAGTTCCTGACGAGCGACTCGAGCTACGCCCGCTACGCCGCGGCGGCCGGCGTCCTTCCGATGACCCGGACCGTCGCCTCGCTCCCGGCCTACGACAAGGACGCGGGGATGCAGGTCTTCCTCCACCAGAGCGCACGGAGCACGGGCGGCTTCCCGCGTGCCAGCCGCGCTGCCGACATCCTGGGCGCCTACATCGAGCGGTTCTGCTACGGACACCTCACCGCCGACGAGGTCCTCGAACGCGCCACCCGGGACATCGACGCCGTGCTGGCGCCGAACCGCCGCCAGGCCGCGGCCACTGGCGCGTCGCTGTCTTCCAATCCGACGCCCGGCTCCTGATGGTGTCCACCCAGCCTCTTCCCATCGGCGTCGTCACCGACGAGATCTCGCGCTCGCTCCCGGAGGCGCTCGAGATCGCGCAGGCCTGGGGCCTCTCGCGGTTCGAGCTCCGCGAGGGCGGTACGCACCGATTCCCGGCCCTGACGCCCGACGAGGTCGCCGAGGTCGAGGACGTGCTCCGCGCGGGCGGACGGGTGACGGCCGTCTCGCCCGGCGTCTTCACGGAGGCCATCGACGACGAGGCGGCCCATCGCCGAGCGCTGGAGGACACGCTGCCGCGGACGTTCGAACTGGCGGCCCGCTTCGGCTGCCCGCTCGTGATCGTCTTCGGGTTCGAGCGCGCCGCGGACGAGCCCCACGCCAACCGCGCCCGGGTGCTGGCGACGTTCGAGCGCGCCGCCAGCCTGGCGGCCGACGCCGGCATCCGGCTCGCCGTCGAGAACGAGCCCGGCTTCTGGGTCGACCGCCCGGCGGCCTCGGCGGCCCTGCTGGACGAGGCCGACCACCCGGGGCTCGCGCTCAACTGGGACCCGGCCAACCTGCACTGGGGTGGCCACCTCCCGACCCGCGCCGACTTCGACGCCGTCCTCCCGCACCTCGCCAACCTCCACGTGAAGGACTTTACGCCGAACCGACCCGAAGCCCCGTGGCTGCCGGTGGGGGAGGGCATCACGCCGTGGGCCGAGATCCTGGCATGGGCGCAGACGGAGTCCGACCTGGAGCATGTGACGATGGAGACGCACTGCGTGCCCCTCGTCGAGTCCTCCCGCCGCAGCCTGAGCACGATCCGCCAGCTTCTGGCGGAGGCTACCGAGACCTCCCCATGACGACCTCTTCCTCCGATTCCGTGCGGATCGCGCTCGTCGGCCTCGGCGGGCACGGGCGCACCATCCAGGGCGCCGCCGAGGCCGCGCCCGGCCTCGACGTGGTCGCCGTCTTCGACCCCGATCCCGAGGAGGCGGCGCTCGCCGCCGCCCGCTTCGGGTGCGACCTCGCCGACTCGTACGAGGCGCTCCTCGCCCGCGACGACCTCGACGCCGTCTCGCTCTGCTCGCCGAACGCCGTCCACCGCGCGCAGGCCGAGGCTGCGTTCGCCGCTGGGCTCGACGTGTTCGTCGAGAAGCCCATCGCCAACACCGTCGCCGACGGGCGGGCGATGATCGAGGCCGCCGAGGCCGCCGGCCGCCTCCTGATGGTGGGCCACAACATGCGCTTCGGCGACGCCATCCGCTGGGGGCACGACCAGATCGCCGCGGGCCGGCTGGGCCAGGTCGTCAGCGTCGAGGTCCACTTCTCGTCCGACAACGCGCTCCGGCTGCCCTCGGCCTCGTGGCGGCTCCGACCGGACCAGTGTCCGCTCCTGCCGATGATGCAACTCGGCATCCATGGCGTCGATCTCCTGCACTACCTCGTCGGTCCGATCCGCTCCGTGTTCGCCCGCGCCCGCGCCGTCACCACGACGGGCGGCGTCGTGGACAACGTCGTCGCGGCGTTTACGCTGGCGGACGGCGCGCTCGGCACGATGGTCTCGAATTACTGCACGCCCGTCGAGTTCAGCTTCCGCATCGCCGGCACCGAGGGCACCCTCTCCGGGACGCCGGCCGTGGTCACCGTCACGCCCCGCACCGGCGGTGCGTCCGAGACGCACGACGCCTCGGCCGACGGCTACGCCTCCTACACCGCCCAGATGCAGGCCTTCGCCGACGCCGTGCGCGGCCGGACGGAGCCCGAGACGCACGGGTGGGTCGGCGCCCAGGCGCTCGCCGTCGTCGAGGCCATGACCGACAGCATCGCTGGGGGCACGTCCGTCGAGGTCCCCGAAGTCCGCTCTTTCGCCCCGGATCATGCGTCCTGACCTACCCCTCCCGTCCCCGCGGCCCCTGGCCCTTCTCCTCGCCCTGCTGGCGGTTCCGCTCGCGGCGCAGCCCGCCCGCTCGTGGATGCCGCTCCAGGAGGGGCAGATCCACCGTGCCTTCGAGGCGCGCCGGGACTCCCTCATCGAGTTCTACCGTGCCCGTGGCGGGACGGACCTGTCGCAGGGCGGCTACTTCGAGATCGCCGCCAACCTCTACCGCGGCACCAACCTCGACTGGGCCGCCGCCCGGCTGGACACGCTCGTGCGCGACCCGCGCGGCGACATGTTCTGGATGTACCCGTTCACGACCGTGATGTACGCGGGGCAGGACGTGCTGCCGGAGGAGACGAAGCGCAAGATGCGCGACCTCTGGCGGACTTACCAGCCGTACCGCGGCGATACGGAGAACCACTGGGCGATGTACTACGCCTGCATGTACCTCGCCGCGCAGATGTACCCGGACGAGCCCGGCGAGACGTGGTTCACGGGCAAGAGCTCGCAGGAGAATTTCGACGAGGCCGAGGAGTACCTCCTCTCGTGGATGGACCTCACGACGACGGTGGGGCAGGGCGAGTACGACTCGCCGCACTACATGCGGGTCTACTTCGCCCCGATGGCGCTGCTCTACGCCTACGCCGAGGACCCCGCCATGCGCCAGCGCGCCGGGATGATGCTCGACTACCTCCTGGCCGACTTCGCTGCGGAGAACCTGGACGGGCTCTACGGCGGGGCGCACAGCCGCGTCTACGAGCGCGAGGTGATCGCGCCCTGGCGGGCCGCCGGCGCCTCCAGGATGGCCTGGCTGTTCTTTGGCAACACGGCGTTCAGCGTCACGGGCGAGTCGTTCATCGTGGCCCTCAGCGGCTACGAGCCGCCGCCGATCCTCTACGCCATCGCGACGGACCGGAGCGTGCCCTACGTGCACCGTGAGCTGAAGCGGACGCGCCACCGCTTCCGCCACAGCGACGTCAAGAACGCGCCGGTCTACAAGTACACGTTCATGCGCCCCGAGTACGTCCTCGGGTCGTCGCAGGGCGGCCTGCTCCAGCCGATCCAGCAGCAGACGTGGAGCCTGATCTGGTCGACCGACGACCCGGCGGAGGCGCGCAACACGTTCTTCTCGATGCACCCCTATTCGTCGCCCGACGAGATGGGGATGTATTTCGCCGAGCTGCAGGAGTTCATCACCGAGATCGTCGTCCGCTCGAAGACCGAGTACGACTCGCCCGACAAGCTCACCAGCGGCTCGCCCTACGAGCAGGTGTTCCAGGACGAGGACGCGCTGATCTCGCTGTACGACATCGCGCCGGGCACCCGCTTCTCACACATCAACGGCTTCTTTTCGGCCGACCTGGAGGACGTTACGGAGGACCCGTCGGGCTGGATCTTCGCCCGCGGCGGCGACGCGCTGATCGCCTACTACCCGCTGGCGCCCTACACCTTCGAGCCGCTCACGGACGCCCTGGACCCGTCGATCACGCACCGGCGGCTCGTCAGCCCGCACCTGAAGAACGGGGCCGTGGTGCAGCTCGCGCCGGCCTCGGCCTTCGCGTCGTTCGCCGCCTTCCAGGCCGCCGTCCGGGCGCTGCCGCTGGAGACGGCCACCGAGCCCGTCCCGACGGTCCACTTCACGGCGCTCAACGGCCACCGGCTCGTCGCCACCTACGGCGAGACGCCGACCATCGACGGCGCCGCGGTGGACTACGCCGGCTGGCCGCTCTTCGACGGCCCGTTCACGCACGCCGCGCCCGGCAGCCGCCAGCTGGAACTGACCTACGGGCCCATGCACCGCCTCCTCGACTTCACCACGCTCTCGGTCCGCGACTGGGTCGACGCGCCTGCCAGCCCCCGCCAGCCATGACGAGACGCTCTCTTTCCCTCGCCCTGCTGGCGGTCCTCGTCACCACGACGTCCGCGTGTGCCCAGACGGGCGCGGCGCGGCGCGGCGCGGGCGAGCCGGCCCAGCTCTGGGGGGCCTTCATCCAGTCCAAGGGCTACGTCGTCGGCTCCAAGCTCGCGGAGAGCGGCCTCCACCGCTACGACGGCGACTCGACGTGGACGCATCTCGGGTGGAACACGCCGCGCATCGTCGGGATCACGTACGACCCGGCCCGGCCGGACACGATGTTCCTCGCCTCGGGCAACGGCGTCCTCCGGACCTACGACGACGGCGCCTCCTGGCGCCTCACGACGGACTGGCGGATCACTGAGGTGCAGGACGTCTCGCTCGATCCGCACGCGCCCGACCACGTCTACCTCGCCTCGGCCTACGGCGTCTGGCGCACCGAGGACGGCGGGGAGACCTGGGTCGAGTCCAACGCCGGTCTCCGGCATCCGGGCGACCACTACACCCAGACCATCGAGGTCGACCACACGCGGGCGGGCCGGGTGCTGGTCGGCACCGAGGGCGGCGTCTACGAGTCCACAGACGGCGCGACGTCGTGGCGCTATGTCGGTGGCGGCCAGGAGGTCGAGATCCTCGACCTCCAGCAGAGCCGGAGCGACCCTGACGTCTGGATCGCGGCGACCTACCGGCATGGCCTGATCCTCTCGAACGACGGCGGGCGGACGTGGACGCCCGGCCCCGACGCCATCGCCAGCCAGAGCGTCCACGCCGTCGCCATCGATCCCACCAACGCGCGCCGGATGGCGGCGGTCGGGTGGGAAACGGGCGTCTACGTCACCGAAAACGGCGGTCGCACCTGGGCCCGCCGCGGCGCCACGCTCCCGACGGACAAGTTCTACGAGACCATCTTCGACGCCAACGTGCCGGGTCGCCTCTGGGTGGCCACGCTCGAAGAGGGCGTCTACCACTCCGATGACTTCGGCCGGACCTGGGCCTCGGCGGGCCTCTACGGCACGCTCGTCTTCGACATGGCCTACGTCTACCCGGCCACCCACTAACCCTCATCCCACCTCTGTCATGGACACCCAGCTCTTCACCGGGACGTATCCCGTCTCCGACGACAAGGTCGAGTTCTTCCGCGAGAACGGCTACGTCCGCTTCGACAACGTCCTCAGCGCCGACGAGGTCGACGCCATGCGCTCCGCCCTCGAGCGTGGCATGGAGCAGAAGAAGGCGTTCGCCCGCGACCTCGCCGGCGGCGGCGACAAGATCCTCCAGATGGTCAACCTCTGGGAGGTCGACGACGTCTGCAAGGCCTACTCCACCAGCCCGCGACTGGCGGGCATGGCCAGGCGCCTCACCGGCAGCGAGGGCGTCCACCTGTTCCACGACCAGGCCCTCGTCAAGAAGCCTGGGCCGAGCGCGGCCTCGCCCTGGCACCAGGACCAGCCCTACTGGCCCTCGAAGGAGCCCGGCATGATCTCCTGCTGGATGGCCCTCGACGACGTCACCATCGACCGCGGCGCCATGCAGTTCATCCCCGGCACGCACAAGTGGGGCGAGTTCGACCCGATCTCGTTCGCCGGCGACGGGCCGGAGCTGAAGGACCTCGTCTCGGACGAGCAGAAGGACCTGTGGAAGCCGGTCCCGGTCGAGCTGAAGGCGGGTGACTGCACGTGGCACCACGGGCTCACCTTCCACTTCACCCGGCCGAACACGACCGAACACATCCGCCGCGCCTTCGTCACCATCTACATCCCCGACGGCGTCACCTTCGCCGCGGACGAGAAGATGGAGGGCCCGCTGAGCGACTCGATCACCAGCCAGAAGGGCGAGCCGCTGCGGGGGACCAAGTTCCTTGAGCTCGCCTGACACCGACTCTCCGGCGCGAGTGCGGGGGGCGGCTGCCCGACCTCCCGGCTGTTCTCCGTGCTCGCCCGGGGTTCTTTCTCTGACACCGGATCTCGCGACGTGATCGACCTGACACACCCCCTCACGCCGACCGACCTCGCCCCCAAGCTGGAGCGATTCTGGGAGGCCTCGGCCTCCAAGATCGACGCCATCGAGCGGACGTACGACCCCGACGACGGCGCCCCCGTGTTCACCGTCGAGGGCCGCTACACGTCGCGCGGCTGGACGGAATGGACGCAGGGCTTCCAGTTCGGCTCGGCCCTGCTCCAGTTCGACGCCACCGACGACGAGCGCTTCCTCGACCTCGGCCGCCGCCAGACGGTCGAGCGGATGGCGCCCCATGTCTCGCACGTCGGCGTGCACGACCACGGCTTCAACAACGTCAGCACCTACGGGGCGCTCCGGCGGCTGATGGACGAGGGCCGCATCCCCGAGGACGAGGGGCAGCGCAACTTCTACGAGCTGGCGCTGAAGGCCTCCGGTGCCGTCCAGGCCAGCCGGTGGACCGACCTCGGCGACGGGGAGGGCTATGTCTACTCGTTCAACGGGCCGCACTCGCTGTTCTCCGACACGATCCGCTCGATGCGCGCCCTCGCGCTGGCGCATGCCCTCGGGCACACGCTCGGCGGCGAGAACGACGTCCACCACTCGCTTCTCGGGCGCCTCCTCGCGCACGCCCGCGCGACGGCTACGTACAACGTCTACTACGGCGAGGGCCGCGACGGCTACGACCTCCGGGGCCGCGTCGTCCATGAGAGCATCTTCAACCTCAACGACGGGCGCTACCGCTGTCCGAGCACCCAGCAGGGGTATTCGCCGTTCACGACGTGGACGCGCGGCCTGGCCTGGGTGATGGCCGGCTATCCGGAGGAGATCGAGTACCTCGCCTCGCGGTCGGACGACGAGCTGGCGCCGTTCGGCGGCCGCGAGTCCATCGAGGCGATGATGCTCCGCGCCGCGCGCGCCACGTGCGACTTCTACATCGAGCACACGCCGACCTGCGGCGTGCCCTACTGGGACACCGGCGCCCCGACCCTCCACCAGCTCGGCGACTACCTCGACCGCCCGGCCGAACCGTTCAACGACTGGGAGCCGGTCGACAGCTCCGCGGCGGCCATCGCGGCGCAGGGTCTCCTCCGCCTCGGCCGCATCCTGGACGGCCGTGGCGAGGACGGGACGCGCTACCAGCAGGCCGGCCTCCGCGTGATGGACACGATTCTGAGCGAGCCCTACCTCAGCACCGATCCCGAGCACCAGGGGCTCATCCTGCACTCGGTGTACCACTGGCCGAACCGGTGGGACCACGTGCCTGAGGGCCAGCGCGTCGCCAGCGGCGAGGCCACGATGTGGGGCGACTACCACGCCCGCGAAGCCGCGCTTTATGTCCAGCGGCTGATTCGGGGAGAGAATTACTACACTTTCTTTTAGAACCATGATAGGAGGAGATATCATCGGGGCACTTCCCTCGTGATCTCTCTCCGCCAACGCCCGGTCCGGCTCTCCGGACGGTTGGTCCTCCCACCATGACCGCTACTCCTTTTACTGACTTCTCCCGGCTCTGCATCCACACGGTCACCACGCGGCCGTGGTCGATCGAGGAGGCCGCCGCGAACTACGCCGCCGCCGGCCTCGGCGGCATCACGGTCTGGCGCGACAGCCTCGATGGCCACGGGCCCGCCCGCGTCGGTCAGATCATCCGCGACGAGGGCCTGGAGGTCGTCTCGCTGGTGCGCGGCGGGTTCTTCGCCGCCGTCGACGGCGCGGACCGCCAGCGGGCCGTCGACGACAACAAGCGGATCATCGACGAGGCCGCCGAGCTCGGCGCTCCGCTCATCGTGCTCGTCTGCGGTGCCACGCCGGAGCAGCCGCTGGCGGCGTCGCGCGCGCAGGTGAGCGAGGGGCTGGAGGCCGTGCTCCCGTACGCCGAGGCCGCCGGGGTGAAGCTGGGCATCGAGCCGCTGCACCCGGTCTACGCCGACAGCCGCTCGGCCGTCAACACGATGGCCCACGCCAACGACCTCGCCGAGGCCTTCGAGTCGCCCTACCTGGGCGTCGTCGTGGACGTCTACCACATCTGGTGGGACCCGACCCTGGAGCGCGAGATCGCGCGCTGCGGGGAGAACGGCAACCTCTTCGCCTTCCACATCTGCGACTGGAAGTCGCCCACCGAACACATTCTCCTCGACCGCGGCCTGATGGGGGAGGGGTGCATCCCCATCCGCCAGATCCGCTCGTGGGTCGAGGCCACCGGCTTCGACGGCTACGTCGAGGTCGAGATCTTCTCCGAGCGCTACTGGAGCCAGAACCAGCACGTGTTTCTCCAGCAGATCCAGGACGCCTACCTCGCTCATTCCTAGTTCACTCCTTTCCATGTCCGAGACTGCCACCGCTGCCCCCACGACCGCCGCATCCGGCGAGGCCACCGTCCACCGCGTCGGCATCGTCATGAATGGCGTGACGGGGCGGATGGGGACCAACCAGCACCTCCTCCGCTCCATCAAGGCGATCATCGACCAGGGCGGCGTCGTGCTGAGCCCGACCGAGGTGATCCTGCCCGTTCCGACGCTCGTCGGGCGCAACCCCGTCAAGCTGGCGGCGCTCGCCGAGCGCGCCGGCATCGACTCGTGGACCACCGACGTCGAAGACGCCCTGGCCGACGACGCCAACGTCCTCTACTTCGACGCCCAGACGACCGACCGCCGCGTGCCGGCCGTCAAGCGCGCCATCGAGCTCGGCAAGCACGTCTACTGCGAGAAGCCGACGGCGCTCACCACCGAGGACGCCCTCGAACTCTACCGGCTGGCGGAAGCCGCCGGCGTCAAGCACGGCGTGGTTCAGGACAAGCTCTGGCTGCCCGGCCTGCTCAAGCTCCAGGCCCTTCGCGACACCGGCTTCTTCGGCGACATCCTCTCGGTCCGTGGCGAGTTCGGCTACTGGGTGTTCGAGGGCGACGTGGTGCCCGCCCAGCGGCCGTCCTGGAACTACCGCGAGGAGGACGGCGGCGGCATCATCATGGACATGCTCTGCCACTGGCGGTACGTCCTCGACAACGTGTTCGCGCCCGTCGAGTCGCTCACCTGCCTCGGCGCGACCCACGTCCCGACTCGATGGGACGAGAACGGCCAGCCGTACGACGTGACGGCCGACGACAGCGCCTACGCCACGTTCGAACTGGAGGGCGGCATCGTCGCCCACTTCAACTCGTCGTGGACCACGCGCGTCCGCCGCGACGATCTCCTCACGCTCCAGGTCGACGGCACGAAGGGCTCGGCCATCGCGGGCCTCCGCGAGTGCTGGACGCAGAGCTACGGCAACACGCCGAAGCCCGTCTGGAACCCGGACATCCCGCAGCCCATCGACTTTTACGAGGGCTGGCTGAAGGTCCCGGAGCAGCGCGCCTACGACAACGCGTTCAAGACGCAGTGGGAGATGTTCCTCCGCCACGTCGTGACCGACGAGCCGTATCGCTTCGGGCTGCTGGAAGGCGCCAAGGGCGTCCAGCTCGCCGAGCTGGGCCTGGAGTCGTGGAAGAGCCGCTGCTGGGTCGACGTCCCGGACCTCGCCTGATCTCATGGCATCATCGACCAGAGTTGCCCTCGTCACCGGCGGCGCCAGCGGGATCGGTTACGGCATCTCCGAGGCGCTCGCACGGGAGGGGTTCGCCCTCGCCCTCTGCGGCCGCCGCGCCGAGGCCGACGTGCAGGCGTCGCTCGACGCGCTCCGCGCGCTCGGCGCCGAGGTCCTCTACGTCTCGGCCGACATGGGCGAGGCCGCCGACCGTGCCGCGCTGGTCGACGCCGTCCGCCAGCGCTTCGGACGGCTCGACGTGCTCGTCAACAACGCCGGCGTCGGGCCGCGCGAACGGCGGGACCTCCTCGACGCCACCGAGGAGAGCTTCGACTGGGTGATGGGCATCAACCTGAAGGGCCCGTACTTCCTCACCCAGGCCGCCGCGCGCTGGATGATCGAGCAGAAGGCGGCCGACGCCGACTTCCGGGCGGCCATCGTCAACATCGGCTCCATCTCGGCCACCATCGCCTCGACCAACCGAGGCGAGTACTGCCTCTCGAAGGCCGGCGTCGGGATGGCGACCCAGCTCTGGGCCGCGCGGCTCGGCGAGGAAGGCATCCCCGTCTACGAGGTCCGCCCCGGCATCATCCGGAGCGACATGACGGCCGGCGTGACCGAGAAGTATGACCGGCTCATCGCCGACGGCCTCCTGGTGCAGTCGCGCTGGGGCGAGCCCGAGGACGTCGGCAAGGCGGTCGCCATGCTGGCGCGCGGCGACCTCCCGTACTCCACCGGACAGGTCCTGATGGTCGACGGCGGCATCACGCTGAATCGCCTCTAACACTCCTCTAGCCCCCACATCCATGAGCACCTCCGAGCCTCTCACCCTGAGCGACGACCAGGTCGCCCAGTACGAACGCGACGGCTTCCTCGTCGTCGAGCACCTGCTGACCGACGCGGAGGTGGACGCCTTCGTGGCCTACGAAGCGGGCGATAAGCCCGAGGGCTGGCGGGAAAACCTCCGCCACCATGCCGCCGACTCGGCCTGGGAGGCCATCGCGACGCACCCGAACGTCGTCGGCATCGCCCGCCAGCTGCTCGACGGCGCCCGCCCCATGCTCGTCCAGACGATGTACATGGAGCGAAAGCCGGCCGGCGACGCCGAGGTTGGCAGCAAGGGCATCGCGCTCCACCAGGACCTCCACTACCTCCCGACCGACCCGCCGACGCTGCTGGCGTGCTGGATCGCGATGAATGACACCGACGCCGGCAACGGCGGGCTGTGCGTCGTCCCCGGCAGCCACCACAATGGCCTCTACGAGGCCCAGAAGAACGACGACGACGAGGAGCACGACGCCTGGGAGACCGACCACCTCATGCGCGACCGGACGGGCCGCGAGTGGACGCAGAGCTTCTACTCGTTCGACATCGACGGGCTGGACGAGGACGCCATCGAGCGGCTGGCGGTGCCGAAGGGTGCGGGCGTCTTCTTCTCCGGCTACACCATCCACGGCTCCTACGCCAACCGCTCGAAGGACCGCGTCCGCCGCGCCTTCGCGACCCACTTCGTCGCCGACGGCAGCTGGGTCGCGCGCGCCGACGTGCAGGAGCTCGTCCCCGCCGACTGACCCTCCCGATCATGGACCTCACCGAAGACACACCGTTCCAGGTACTTCGCCGAACCTGGCAGCCCGTCGCGCTCTCGCGCGACCTCGACCCGGGCGGCGTCGTCGGCTACACGCTCCTCGGCGAGGCGCTCGCCATCGCGCGCTTCGAGGACGGCGCGCTGCTGGCGACGCGCGACGCCTGTCCGCACAAGGGGATGGAGCTGAGCTGCGGCGCCGTCGCGGGCGGTCGGCTGACCTGCCCGTACCACGGCTGGCAGTGGGGCGCCGATGGCTCGTGCGTCGGTGTGCCGTCGCTGCCCGATCCGCCGCAACGGCTGCTCGACAACGCCGCGCTGGAGACGTTCGAGGTGCAGGAGCGCTACGGGATGGTGTGGGTCAAGCTCGACCCCGAGGAGGCCGCGCCGATCCCCGACGTCCCGGAGTTCGAGGGACGCGACGGCTGGCGGACCGTCCTTCCCGAGCCGATGCCCTTCGCCTGCGGCTTCCGGCGCGAGATCGAGAACTACCTCGACATGACGCACTTCGCCTTCGCGCACGGCTCGACCCTCGGCGCCGCCGCCGACGTCGTCCTGCCGCCGATGGAGATCAACCGGTTCGACGACGGTTTCGAGATGCGGGCGCCGTTTCCCTCGGTGAAGGCCCCGGGGCAGACGCCGACCAAGCTCCAGAGCGCCCACCAGCGCCACCAGCGCTGCTACCTCCCTAACGTCACCACCATCCGCCAGACGTTCGAGGACGGCGACGAGCGGATGCTCGTCCACATCCCCAGCCCGAACACGCCCACCTCGTGCACGGTCTTCTGGATCCTCGCCCAGCCCGACGACTTCGATGGGCCGGCGCTGGAGGACCAGGTCGCCTTCTCGACGAGCGTGCTGGAGGAGGACCGCTACATGTGCGAGCGCCAGCGGCCCCGCGAGGTCCCCATCAGCCCGGGTCGCGGCGGGTGGGGCGTGCTCGTCTCGCCCGGCGACACGCTCGCCAACACGTTCCAGAAGTCGTTCCGCGGGTTCCTCCAGGACCAGCTCGCGGACGCACCCCTCGCCTGACCCTTCCCGATTTTCTTCGCCGTTCTGATGGCCCTCGTCGCCCAGCACACGCGCTCGCTCCCTGACCAGTCCCTTCCGACCTCGCCCGAGATCCTCACCACCACGGTCGGGTCGTACTCGCCCATCGACTGGCTGGCGGCGCTCCCGAGCGAGCAGGCCGTCGTCGACGCGACGTCCGTCGTCTTCGACACCCAGCGCCGCGCGGGCATCGACCTGCCCACGGATGGCGAGCTGTACCGGTTCGACCCGAACCATCCCGATACGAACGGGATGATCGAGTACTTCATCCGCCGCATGGGCGGGATCTCGACCGAGGTGGGCATCTCCGACGGGCGTGCGTTCCGCGAGAAGCAGGAGATGAGCTTCCGCCGCAAGCCGGCCGGCGTGGTCGTGGACGCGCTCGGGGAGGGCAGCCTTGACCTCTACGAGGCCTGCGTCCGCTCCGCGTCGGTGGCCGGCGGGCCGTTCAAGTTCACGCTCACCAGCCCGTTCATGCTCGCGCGTACGCTCCTCGACCGCCACTACGGCGACTTCGAGACGCTCACGCTCGCCATCGCCGACGTGCTGGCGGAGCAGGTGGGCGAGCTCCCGTGCGCCGTCGTCCAGGTGGACGAGGCCAACATCCCGGGCAGCCCGGAGCACGCGCCGCTCGCCAGCGAGGCCATCAACCGGATCCTGGATCGCGTCCAGGGAGAGTCGGCGGTCCACTTCTGCTTCGGCAACTACGGCGGGCAGACGATCCAGGCCGGCTCCTGGAAGGTCCTCACCGACTTCCTCAACAGCCTCCACTGCGACCACCTCGTCCTCGAGCTGGCCCACCGGCCGGAGAGCGACCTCGAGGCGCTCAAGGACATCGACGACCGTATCGCGCTCGGCATCGGCGTGGTCGACATCAAGGTGAACCACGTCGAGACACCGGACGAGATCGCGGGACGGATCGAGCGCGCCGTGTCCGCCGTCGGCGACGGCCGGATTCGATGGGTCCACCCCGACTGCGGGTTCTGGATGCTCAAGCGCTCCATCGCCGACCGCAAGATCGAGGCGCTGGTGGCTGGCCGGGATCGCTTCCTGGGGCTGTAGTCATGTCGGTTTCGGCTCTGCGCTACGTTCCGGGCGGGCGGCTCGTCCAAGCAGCCGGCGTCCTCGTCCTCCTACTCTCCGCGGGCGCCTCGCACGCCCAGGACGGGACGGCTCCGCCCATGACGAGCGTGCTGGCCGATCCCGCGGCCGGCGCACGCGAGCGCACGATCGACCAGCAGCGGATGACGGTCCGGCTCTCGTTCGAGCCTGAAAAGGGGCTCGTCCACGGCGTCGTGACGCACGTCTTCACCCCGCTACGCCCGAGCCTGGACTCGCTGTACCTCGATGGTCCGGGCATTACCTACGAGCGGGTGCTGCTCAATGGACGTCCCGTCGCGCACGCCGTCTGGCCCGGCGGCATCAGCATCTACCCGGACCAACCGCTGCGGTGGACTCAGGCGGATTCGCTCCAGATCACGTACACCGCGCAGCCTCGCCGCGGCCTCTACTTCGTCGGCTGGAACGACCCGACAGGCGCCAGCCGGCGGCAGATCTGGTCGCAAGGGCAGGGGCCCGGCAACCAGGGATGGGTGCCGCTCTACGACACGCCCGCCGACAAGCTGGTCACCGAGACGTTCATCACGTTCGACGCCGCCTACGAGGTGCTCTCCAACGGAGAGCGCGTGGCCGTCATGGACAACGGCGACGGCACGCGCACCTGGCACTACCGGATGACCGCGCCGCACGCCAGCTACCTGATGATGATCGGGATCGGCCAGTACGACGTGCAGGAGACGGCCTCGTCCCGGGGCGTGCCGATCCGGAACTACGTCTATCCGGACCAGACCGACCACGCTGAGCCAACCTACGGCCACTCGGCGCGGATGATGGACATTCTGGAGGATGAGACGGGCGTCCCGTACCCGTGGCCGAGCTACGCCCAGATCCCCGTCCACGACTTCCTGCACGGGGGGATGGAGAACACGACCGCCAGCGTCCTCAGCGACGACTACTACGTCGACGCACGTGCGGCGCTGGACAAGCCGAGCACGACGGTCGTCGCCCACGAGATGGCGCACCAGTGGTTCGGCGACGCCGTCACGATGGCGTCCAACGAGGACGTCTGGCTGCACGAGAGCTTCGCCACGCACTACGCCAAGCGGGTCGAGCGCGCGCTGTTCGGCGAGGACCACTACGAGTGGAACCGGAAGATCGAGCGCGACCAAGCGCTTAGTGATTCCGCTACCGCCGTCATCCCGATCCATCACACGCGCGCGGGCCTCTTCGTTTACTACAAGGGCTCGCTCGTCCTCGACATGCTCCGCGACGTCGTCGGCGACGAGGCGTTCGACGCGGTGATTCAGCGGTACCTCACGGCACACGCCTACGGCACCGTAACGACGGCGGACCTCACCCAGGCGTTCGAGCAGGGGCTGGGGCTCGACCTGGGCTGGTTCTTCGACGAGTGGATCGAACACGGCGGCGAGCCGCACTTCCAGGTCTCCTACCGAGCCGGGCAGGACGCCGATGGGGAGGCCTTCACCGAACTGGCCGTCGCCCAGATCCAGGAGACGGGCCCGCTCAATGGCACCTTCCGGATGCCGGTCGTCGTCGAGGTGCACTACACCGACGGGACGTCGTCGAGCGAACGGGTCTGGGTCGACGGGCGGAGCACCACCGTCCGGGTCGAGAATCCCGGCGCGAAGGCCATCGACTTCGTGCTGTTCGACCCGCAGGACCGGGTGCTGAAGAGGCTGACGTTCCCGCGCAGCCTCGACGAGCTGGCGGCGCAGGCGCTCCGTGCGCCACACATGATCGACCGCTACGACGCTGTCGTCGCGTTGGGCGAGCGGCCCGTGGACGAAACGCGGGCCGTTCTCGCCGAGGTGTTCGAGCGGGAGCCGTTCGGGCAGATCCGCGCCGAGGTCGTCCGCCAGCTGGCCGAGGACGCCACGAGCACGCCCACGCTGGCGGCGGCGCTGGCG
>CAYPVZ010000003.1:0-12665 GCA_964414235.1 uncultured Rhodothermales bacterium
CTGCCCGCGGCTCGCGGGGCGGTGGGGGGGGGGGGCCACCCGCCTCGCCCGCCCCCCCACGGCCGGTCAGGGGCGAACCGTCAGTGTCTCCGCCAGCCGGATGTCGGCCGAGGAGGCGCCGACGTGGAGTTGCACGCGCCCAGGCTCGACTGTCCACGCATCGGCGTCCGGGTCCCAGTATGCCACGTCGCGGGCCGCCAGCGGGAATGTGAGGGTCTGCATCTCGCCGGGCGCGAGCGAAATCCGCCGGAACCCGCGGAGCGCCTGGATCGGCCGCTGGACGGCCGACTCGGGGAACGCGACGTAGAGCTGGACGACCTCGTCGCCCGCGGCCTCGCCCGTGTTCGTCACGTCGACGGAGACCGTGACGGAGTCGCTGAGCGTCGGCGCGCTGGTGCGAAGGTTCTCGTAGGCAAACGACGTGTAGCTCAGCCCGTGGCCGAAGGCGTAGAGCGGATCGCCCTCGAAGAAGCGGTACGTCCGCCCGGCCATGGCGTAGTCCTCGAACGGCGGGAGATCGTCCGTCGATCGGTAGAAGGTGACGGGGAGCCGCCCGGCCGGGTTGTAGCGGCCCGTCAGCACGTCGGCGATGGCGGTGCCGCCGGCCTGGCCCGGGTACCACGCCTGGAGGATCGCGTCGACGTGCTCGGCGGCCCACGGGAAGGCGACGGCGCTGCCGGAGAGGTTGACGAACACGACGGGCGTGCCGGTCGCGACAAGTGCGTCCAGCAGGTCCTGCTGAAGCGCGGGCAGTTCGATCGCCAGCCGGTCGCCGCCGTCGAAGCCGGCGTAATCGACCGGCATCTGCTCGCCTTCGAGCTGGGCCGAGATGCCGCCGACGTAGACGATCACGTCCGCATCTTCGGCGATCGCCAGCGCGTCGGCGACCCCGGCGTCGCTCGGGGGCGTGTTCCATTCGAACGAGACCATCATCGGCCCGTCGCCCTGGGAGTACTCCAGTCGGAGCGGGAGCTCGGCGTTGTCCGGCAGCCGCATCGTCCGGTGGACCTCGCGGACCTCGCCCTCCTGGCCCGCTGGCGGCGTCCACGAGTCGATCACGGCCTCGCCATCGAGCCACAGCCGAAAGCCGCCGCGGCCGGTCACGACCAGGTCGTAGGCGCCGTCGAGCGTCGTCACGAGGTGGCCGTTCCACAGCGCCGAGGCGCCGCGTTCGGGGACGCCCGGCGGCAGCGCGCCGAAGCGTTCGCGCGAGCCGACGTCGAAGTTGAGCGGCCGCTCGGTCCGCCGCGCCGTCGGCTCGCCCGCGAGGTTGGGGTTGTCGAAGTACTGGCCGTGGAACCAGCCGAACGCGATGGGCCGCACCTCGTCGGACCGTTGGGCGTACTCGACGCCATGGGCGTAGGTGACCTCCACGCCGGCCGGCTCCAACGCCGCGCGGAGCCCCTCCAGCACCGTCACCGGCGCCGACGGGACGCCGTTGTAGTTGCCCACGAGGACCGGCACCGACGTCGCGCTCGGACCGACGACCGCGACGCGCCGGAGCGCCGACGGGTCGAGTGGGAGCACGCCGTCGTTCTTCAGGAGCACCATCGACTCGCGGGCGGCGCGGAGCGCCAGCTGGCCGTGCTCGGGCGCGTCGTTCAGGGACGGGGCGATGGCGTTGAACGGCACTTCGTCGGCCGGGTCGAAGAAGCCGAGACGGAGCATGGTGCGGAGCAGCGGCGCCAGCCCGGCGTCGATCTCGGCCTCCGTCACCAGCCCGCGCCGTACGGCCTCCCGGAGGTTCTCGGACTCGCCGCCGCAGCGGACGTTCATGCCGGCCTTGAGCGCGAGCGCGTTGGCCTCCGCGCCGTCCGCCGCGACCCGATACGTCCGCGAGAGATCGCCGACGGAGCCGCAGTCGGAGGTCGTGTGGCCGTCGAAGCCCCACTCGCGCAGCAGTCCGTAGAGGAGCGGACTGATGGAGGCCGGAACGCCGTAGACCGCGTTGTAGGCCGGCATCACGATCTCGACGCCGCCCTCACGAACGGCGGCCTCGAACGCCGGGAGGTACGTCTCGCGGAGGTCGCGCTCCGAGGGCGCCGCGTCGAAATGGTGCCGGAGCGGCTCGGGGCCGCTGTGGACGGCGAAGTGCTTGGCGCCGGCCGCCGCCAGCAGGTAGCGCGGGTCGTCGCCCTGGAGGCCGCGGATGAAGGCGACGCCGAGACGAGCCGTCAGGTACGGGTCCTCGCCGTAGGTCTCCTGCCCGCGCCCCCACCGCGGGTCGCGGAAGATGTTGATGTTGGGCGACCAGAACGTGAGTCCGCGAAAGATCTGCCCTTCCAGCGGCGTGCCCTTGTATCCGTTGAACTTGGCGCGCCCCTCGACGCCGATCACGTGCGCGACCTCCTGCTGCAGCGGCGCGTCCCACATCGCTGCCAGCCCGATGGCCTGCGGGAAGACGGTCGCCACGTCGGCGTTCGCGACGCCGTGGAGGGCCTCGCTCCACCAGTCGTACTTCGGGATGCCGAGCCGCGGGACGCCGGGCGTCGCGTTGCTCATCAGGTCCGTCTTCTCCTCCAGCGTCAGGCGCGAGACGAGGTCGTCGACGCGGGCGTCCTCGGGGAGGTCGGGGTTGAGGTACGGCTGCGCACTGGCGGACGCCGCGATCACGGCCAAGGCCACGAGACGGAGGGGGCGAGGCATGGGACGACTTGGAGGAAGTGAGAGAGGCGAAGCCGCCGAGCGGCCAGGCCGTGAGCCGACGGGTGAGCACCGAGCGGATCGGAGATCTCCGCCCCGCCTGTCAGCGTCGACGAAGCGGCCCTGGCCAATAGGACCGGTCTCGTCGTCCGCCCGAATTCGATGTCAGAATTAGCACGACCGGCCGGCACCCCTAAAATATATTGATACGTTTCAATGGCCGCCATCCCCCGTCTGAGCGCGATAGGCCTTCCCAACGTCGACGATGCGAGACCGCCCCTCAACCCGTTTGCGCAGCGGTCCAGCTCTCCGGGGTCAAACAGCTTGTGACTATGTCACCCGGTCACGGATCGCTCCTCACTCACCATCCCCAATCCACTCATGACCCGGATCTCCGCCGCCCTCTTGGTCCTCTCGCTCGTCGTCGCCACATCCGCCGTGGCGCAGGACGGGACGATCTATCCGCTCGACGCCCCCGACGAGCCGGGCGCCATCCCGCTCGGCACTGGCGGCGTCGAGGACCAGCCCGCGCCCGAGAGCTGGTTCCGCCAGTGGGGCGACCCGATGGCGCGCAACATCTCGGCGGCAACCCTCACCCCCTTCCTCCCCGACCCGGACAAGGCCAACGGCGCGGCCGTTCTCGTGGCGCCCGGCGGCGGGTTCATGTGGCTCTCGATGGGGAACGAGGGCTGGGAGGTCGCGCAGGCCCTCGCCGACCAGGGCATCGCCGCGTTCGTGCTCAAGTACAGGCTCCGCCCGACCGCGCCGTCGCTCGACGACTTCCGGGACTTCATGACGGGGCCCCGCCCGGCTCCCCCTGCCTCGGCGGACGGCGACGCGCCGCCGCGCCCGCCGCAGCCGGACCTCTCCGACCAGCTTGAAGACGCCGAGGCCGCCTACGCCATGATCGTCGACCGGGCCGACGAGTGGGGCGTCGACACCGAGCGGATCGGCATGATCGGGTTCTCGGCCGGCGCGGGCCTCACGATGCACGCGACGCTCAACTCTGAGTCGATGAAGCTGGCCTTCATCGGTCCGATCTACGGCGGCATGGGCCCGGTCGAGGTGCCGGAGGACGCCCCGCCGATGTTCAACGTGATCGCGAGCGACGACTTCCTGTTCCGTGGCCAGTTCGGCGTGGTCGAGTCGTGGTTCGCCGCGGGCCGGCCGGTCGAGTTCCACCTCTACCAGAACGGGGGCCACGGGTTCGGCCTAGGCAACCCGGACCGCACGAGCAACCGCTGGTTCGACGCGTTCACGCACTGGCTGGACGTGAACGGCTTCCTCGACGACCA
Organism: uncultured Rhodothermales bacterium; assembly: GCA_964414235.1. GTDB lineage: Bacteria > Bacteroidota > Rhodothermia > Rhodothermales > Rubricoccaceae > Rubrivirga. The sequence continues at coordinate 3,939 of CAYPVZ010000003.1, forward strand.
GACCGGGGGCTGAGCGCCGCAGCGCCTGTCTGGAGTGGCCGTGGGGGCCGCTAGCCTCCGAACGCCGCGATCTCCACGGCCCCGTTTGCGCTGGCGGCCTCCGGGTCCTCGTCCGGGGGAAGACGACCGGCAGAAGGCCAAAGCGCGTGGTTATCGGGGAGGCTCGATGTCGAACCGCTGGCGGGCAAGTGCGGCGGCGTCGGCGGTCGTTCCTCGGAAGGGCCGGAGACGGAAGGCGTAGCGATAGCGCAAATCGAGGAGGCGATAGGCGTCGTGCGTCTCGGCACCCCACGAGTTGTCGCCGCCCACGCCGTTCTGGCCGTAGTCCAGGTCGAGCGAGACGAGGTCGCGTGGGACGACATCCGTCGTGTGGCGGCTGTCGCGGTGCTCGGCCCCGGGCGCCTCGAAGTCCTCCGTGACGTGGTGGAGCGCGCTCACGTTGAGCCGCGGCGCGCCGACCGCCAGCAGCCCGAGACCATCGTCGTTCGTCAGCGCCACCCAGCGGACGTCGGTCTTGTTGCCGTTCTCCTGCGGGCGGATGTAGGGGACGTACTGATCGGCGACGAGCCCCCTGTAGAGGCCGATGCCCGCCGACGTGTTGCGGTCCGAGTAGCTCTCGTGCGGGCCGCGCCCGTACCACGTCATGTGGTCGAAGGCGCGGGGGAGGCGGAGGTTCATCCCCACCCGAGGAAGCTCGGGCAGCTCCTCCGACCGCTTCTCGACCGTGGTCTCGACGAGCACGTCGCCCGTCCCCAGCACCGTGTAGGCACTCGCGACGTCGGCAACGGCCGAGCCGGCCGCGTCGTGCACCGTGTAACCGAAGGCGACCCGGACGGCGCCGGCTGCGAGGCGCTCGATGCTGGTGCCCGTGACCTCGCGGTGCTGCGACGCCTCACGCCACACCTGTGTGCGACGTGGGAAGCCGTTGCCCCAGTCGTTGTCCGTCGGGGCCCGCCAGAACTCGGGCTGCGGCGCGCGCTGAATCAGCTCTGTCCCCTCGTACACGAGCGACGTGAGAGCCCCCGCCTCGGTGTCGAACCGGGCCACGACTTCGGGGCCGCGGACGACGACCGTTCCTCCCCGTTCCTCGACGCGGAGAGCGGGAAGCGCATCGAGCGGGAGGGGAACAGGCTCCTCGAACACCGGGAGCCGGAACTGGGCCTCCGCCAGCACGGCGCCAGCCGGGACCATTCCCACGCCGTCGACCCGCTCGAACTGGACATCCAGGACGTACTCGACCCCTGGCTCCGGATCTGGCAGGTCGTAGCCGAGGCTGACGTTGCCCGTCGCGTTCGGCGCCACGTCGAGATCCTCGACGACGCCCGACTGGCGGAGCGCGCCGTCGCCCTCGATGGCCCAGCGGAGGCGGAAGGCCGAGAGGTCGGTGAAATCATACTCGTTTGTGAGGCGGAGCCGTCCGGTCGCCAGGTCCACGGCTTCGACCTCGACGGGCTGGTAGACGCGCGCGACTTCGGCCAGCGCCGGGTGCGGCGTGCGGTCTGGAAACACGAGCCCGTTGATGTTGAAGTTGCCGTCGCTCGGCGTGCCCGGCGGTCCGTAGTCGCCGCCGTAGGTCCAGTAGGGCTCGCCGCTGGCGGTCGTCTCGCGCAGGCCCTGGTCCACCCAGTCCCAGATGAAGCCACCCTGGAGCACCGGATACCGGTCGATCACGTCCCAGTACTCCTTCAGGTTGCCGACCGAGTTGCCCATGGCGTGGGCGTACTCGCACATGATGAGCGGCCGGTCCGGGTTCGACTGCGCGTACCGCTCGATGTCCCACGGACGCGGGTACATCGGGACGTAGAGGTCGGTGTGCCGGGGCAGGACCTCGTTCGTGAGCCCGCGCGACCAGCCCTCGTACTGGACCGGCCGCGAGCCGTCGCGCGCGTGGATCCACTCGTAGTCCGCGACCATGTTGACGCCGTCGCCGGCCTCGTTCCCGAGCGACCAGATGAGGACCGACGGGTGGTTCTTGTCGCGCTCGACCATCCGCCGCGTTCGGTCGAGGTGCATCGGCCCCCACTCCGGCTTGTGGGCGAGCGTGGCCGAGCTGTCGTAGCCGATCCCGTGGCTCTCGATGTTGGCCTCGTCGACGACGTAGAGGCCGTACTCGTCGGCGAGATCGTACCACAACTCCGGCTGCGGGTAGTGCGAGGTCCGAACGGCGTTGATGTTGTTCGCCTGCATCAGCGCCAGATCCCGCCGCATCGTGGCTTCGTCCTGGACGTGCCCCGTCCGCTCGTTGTGCTCGTGGAGGTTGACGCCCTTGAGCGTGACCGGCACGCCGTTGACGTGAAGCTGGGCGTCCTTGATCTCGACCTCCCGAAATCCGATCCGGTCCGCGACGGCCTCCGTCACCTCGCCGGCCTCGTCCACCAGCGTGACGACGAGGTCGTAGAGCGCCGGCGTCTCGGCCGACCACGCGTCGACATCCTCGACGATGGCGTCGAAGCGAACCGTCGTGTCCTCGGCGCCGAGACGGACCGCCTCGGTGCCACTCGCCGCCAGCTGGTCGCCGCGATAGAGTTCGTACGCGACGGTGACCGTCTCGGCCGCGCCGCCCAGGCGACGGATGTCGACGTCCAGCGCCAGCGTGCCGTCGGCGTAGCCGTCGCTCAGGCCCGTCCGGGCGAAGACGTCGCGGACGTAGGTGCGAGGACGAGCGAGGAGCTCCACGTCGCGCGTGATGCCGCTCAGGCGCCACATGTCCTGGTCCTCCAGGTAGCTCGCGTCGCTCCACCGGTAGACCTCGACGGCGACCGTGTTCTCGCCGGACTGGAGGAGCGGCGTGAGCCGGAACTCGGCCGGCGTCTTGCTCCCTTCGTTGTAGCCGACCGGCGTGCCGTTCACCCAGACGTACATCGCCGAACTGACGGCGCCGAAGTGCAGGAACACCTCGCGCCCGCCCCAGCTGGCGGGCACCGTGAACGTCCGTCGGTACGAGCCGACGGGGTTGTCGTCGTGGGGGATGTGGGGCGGGTCCGGGTCGGTCGGCGCCCACGGGTACATGACGTTGGTGTAGATGGCCGTCCCGTAGCCCTCGCGCTCCCAGTTGGCCGGCACCGGGATGCCATCCCAGCCGCTCACGTCGTAGTCCGGTCGGTAAAAGTCGACGGGCCGGTCCTCCGGGCGGGGCGACCAGTGGAAGGCCCACGTCCCATTGAGGCTCTGGACGAACGGCGAGGCTGCTCCGTCGTCCGGGTGCGCCCGCGCGCTGGCGGCCGTCGCGTGCGGGACGAAGCTGGCCCGCGGTTCCTCCGTCCCGATGCGGATGACGGCGGGGTCTTCCCAGAACGGAACGCCGTCGGCCTCGAACGCAACGGGGAGACGCGGCGCGGGCGCATCATCGGGGAGGCGGGCCGTCGAGCAGGCCGCGAGGGCGGACGCCGCCAGCAGGGCGAGGAGGACTCGGAGCATCGGGACTGGCAGACAGTGCGGACGCAGTCTAATCGGCCGAGGACGGGGCGAGCGCGCCGACGACCGTCTTCTCGACCGGCCGCATCGTCCCGTCCGGGCGGTAGGTGAGGGGCTCGACGGCAACGCTGCGCCGACCGAGGCCGCCTTCCTCGCCCCCGAGCGTGAGTTGGGCGGTGTGGTAGAACAGATACCACTGGCCCCTGAACTTGACGATTCCGGGGTGGATGGTGTAGCTCTTCTCGGTCTGGTCCATCAGCGTGCCGCGCGGCGTCCACGGTCCGCCGATCGCGGGCGCCGTCGCCGAGCAGAGCCTCTCCCACATCCCCTGGTGCGCGTAACAGGCGTACGTGAGGTAGTACAGGTCCTCGCGCTTGTGGAGCCACGGCCCCTCGGTGTAGTTCGGAACCTCGACGCGCGTGATCCCGCCGTCGATCTCGGTCATGGTCGGCTTGAGCCGGGCGAGGTAGAGGTTCGGGTTGCCCCAGGCCAGCCACGCCGTCCCGTCGTCGTCGACGAAAACGGTCGGGTCGATGTCGGCCCAGGGGTCGCCGCTGGGCGTCGTCGCGTCGGTGACGAGCGCCGAGCCGCGGGCGTCCACGAACGGGCCCGTCGGGCTGTCCGAGACGGCAACGCCGATGGCCCGACCGGGGCTCGTGCTGTCGTGCGTAACGGTCGTGTAGAAGTAGAACCGGCCGTCATGCTCCACCACCTGCGAGGCCCACGCGTCGCCCCGCGCCCACGCGAAGTCGGTCGCCCGCATGATCGGGCCGTGGGCCTCCCACGTGCGCATGTCGGTCGTCGAGTAGGCCAGCCACTCCTGGAGGTTGAACATCTGGTCGCCCGTCGCCTGGTCGTGGCCGACATAGAGGTAGAGCCGGTCGCCGACGACGAGTGGGGCGGGGTCGGCCGTGAAGGCGTCTCGGAAGAGCGGGTTCGAGCCGGGCGCGTCGCCGGTCACGGGGGGTGGAGCCGCACCCGGGCCGGCGCACGCACCCAGCGAGGCGAACGCGACCGCCAGTCCGGCGAGGAGGAAACGCGAGAGGGGCGCGCGAGGAGGCATGGTCCGTGGGGTAAGGGGCGTCACTTCGCCGTCTCGATGGTCACGACGAACCCGCCGGCGGGGAGCATCGTGATCTCGTCGCCAGCCGCTACGCCGCGCTGGCGGACGTCGCGGGCGCCGTCACCGTCGGTGATCAACGTGCCCCGCCAGTCGGAGGGGAGGAACGAGAGGTCGAGCCGAACGGACTGCGACTCGGACTGGCCGTTGAGGCCGCCGAGGATCCACGTCGTCCCCTTCCGGCGGGCGAGGACGACGTAGGCGCCGGGGAAGCCGGCCACGAAGCGCGTCTCGTCCCACGCCGTCGGGACTGTCCCGAGATAGGCGGCCACGAACGCCGGCACCCCCTCCATGTCGGCCGGCGTGACGCCGAGGTGCTGGATCCCGGACTCGAACACGACCATCGTCGCAAGGTCGTAGCCGTCGCTCGTCCGTCGGACGGATCCGCCGACGCGGTCGGTCAGCATCACGGGCGTAAAGTCCATGGGCCCCACCACGTTGCGGGTGAACGGAAGGACGGCCCCGTGCTGCGGCGCGGCGTCCGCGACGCCCTGACTGAACGTGATGTACTCGTAGCCCATCACGGCCTCGGCCGTGATGTAGTTGGGGAAGGTCCGGTCCCACCCGCGCGGCAGCGTGGCGCCGTGGACGTTGACGAGGAGGCCGGCGTCGGCCGCGTCGCGGATGATGTCGAGGTAGAGCTGGATGACGGACTGCTTGTCGCCGCCGAGGAAGTCGACCTTGACGCCGCAGATGCCCATCTCGCGGAGGCGGGCGAACTCCGCGCGCCGCGTCTCGGGGTCGTACATCCGGTCCTTCGGCGTCTGCGGCGCCCCGTTGAAGGGGCCGTTGCTGTTGTACCACACGATCAGCCCCACGCCGCGCTCGGCCGCGGCGTCCGCCAGCGCCGCGAGGCCGTCGTAACCCAGCTGCGCGTCCCAGAGCGCGTCGACGAGGGTGTACTCGAACCCGGAAGCGGCGGCCATGTCCACGAACTGGCGCTGGACGTCCGGGGTCATCGACTCGTCCTTGAGCGGGAGCCAGCTCCAGCTGGCGGTGCCGGGGCGGATCCACTCGGTGTCCGCGATCTCCGACGGCGCACTGACGTCCGTCACGAGCGTGGACTCGACGAGCGGCGCGAGGCTCTCGCCGACGATCACGAGCCGCCAGGGCGAGGCGAACGGGAGAGCGAACGACGGCTCGACGGGGTCGTCGGGGCCGGTGCCCTCGCCGGGGTCGGGGAATGCGACCCGGTAGAGCCCACGCTCGGGCTCGGCGGTCAGTCGGCTGGCGACGTACGAGCCGTCGAGGCCGGCCTCGGTGACGAGCGCCCAGCCGCGGCCCTCGACCTGAAACAGCCCGGGGAATGCCCAGCCCACGCGGTTCGGCGCCTCCGCGCCGACGGGCTCGCCCATCGTGTAGAGCGCCTCGTACGACGGGTTCGTGTGCATCCAGCCCGTCTGCGGGTGCGTCATCGGCATGAGCCAGCTGCGGGTCGTCGGCGCGAAGCGAACGCCCGTGATCTCGCGCCGGGCGGTGACGCGCTCAGCCCCGGCCTGCTCCGGGATTCGGTACCGCAGGGCGACGCCGTCGTTCGAGACCTGGAAGACGACGTCGAGGACGTGCTCCTCGGCATCCGCCAGCCGGACGACGCGGCGGTTGGCCGCGTACGTCACAGCGCTCCGCTTGCCGTGGACGAGGCGGTAGTGGTCCTCGACCGGCTCGACGTCGCCCGTGTCCACGACATCCAGGTCGCGGTCCCACCACGCGAGCGTGGTGACGAGCCCGAGCGGCGACGGCTCGACGAGCGTCTGCCCGCCAAGGTCCACGGCGTACGTCGGCGCACCTACGTCGTCCAGGGCAAAGCGGACGGCGACGCGCCCGTCGGGGCTGCTGACGAGGACGGGCTGCGCACTGGCGGCGCCCGCCAGCAGGAGGCTGAGGACGGCCAGCGGCGGGTTGAGGAGACGCATGTGAGCAGGGGATCCGATGCGCAGGACCGGCGATGGTGCCGCGCGCTAGGGCGCGGGGTCGAGGCGGAAGTCGTCGAAGTCGGCCGTGCCGCCGGGGGTCTCGGTGGCGTAGGCGAAGAGGGCGAACCGGTAGCCCATGAAGTGAGCCAGCGTGTAGCGCATCTGGAGTGTGTCTCCGATGGGCGTCCACGCCTCTCCGTCGAGGCTGTAAGCGAACGTGGCCTGGTCGCGCTGGTCGCGGAAGTCGGCGTCGGCCCGAAGGTGGACGACGTTCGAACCAACCGGCACGCGCGCGACCTCCTGCACCTCGCCGTCGCGGAACGCGACCATGACGACGTACGACTGCCCGCCCTCCTTCCTCACCCCGACGTACCCGTAGTCGGCCGCCAGCAGGCCGAGGCCGGCCACGTCGCCGTCGTGCAGGCCGGACGCGTCGAGCGTCGTGCGCGCTCCGCTCTGCGGCCCGAAGGTCCGCTGCGTCAACGAGTTGCGGGCGTCGACGAGGCTCCGGTCCCGCCGGCCGGTGCGGATCCGGAAGAAGCCAGGCCGCGCGGTGAGTGACCACAGATGGTTCTCCGGGTTGTGGTTGAACTGCCACTCCGGACGGAGCTCCGGCCCGTCGAAGGCGTCGGAGGCCACGAGGCCGGCGGCGTTCGTCCCGTTCGACGGGATGGCGAGCGTCTCCGGCACCTCGCCGTCGACGCCGAGAACCGGCCAGCCGTCGTCGCTCCACGTCATCGGGATGAGGTATGGGATCCGCCCGACGGCGCCGCGGTCGCCGAACATCAGCGCGTACCAGTCGCCATCCGGCGTGTCGACGATGCCGCCCTGGGCGATGCCCTCGTCCTGGAGCACGACGCGGCCTTCCCACGGGCCCTCCAGGCTCTCAGCCTTCTGGACCACGACGGTCCGCATCCCGCCGCGCGGCCACGCAATGAGGAACAGGTAGTACGTCCCATCCACCTTGAACAGCTGGGCGCCCTCGCCGTGGAGCGCGAGGTCGTCGCCCGCCGGCGCGCCGACGTCCTCGACGAGCACCCGGTCGACGCCGCCACGCTTCACCCTCTGGGCGTCCGCCGTCAGCTCCAGGATGCGGAAGTCGCCGCCGCCGCCGTAGATGAGGTAGACGCGGCCGTCATCGTCGAAGAACAGCGACTGGTCGTGGTAGAGGCCGCCCAGCGACGCCTTCTGCCACGGGCCGTGCTCGATGTCGTCCGTGGTGAAGATGTAGGTCTCGCCGGTCGTGTACGAGAACGTGGCGAGGTAGAACGTGCCGTCGTGGTAGCGGAGGCTGCTCGCCCACGAGCCGCGCCCGTAGGCGTTCTGGCCCTGCCGCATGGCCAGCGCGTCGGCGTTCGCCAGCACGTCGTAGACGTAGCCCACCAGCTCCCAGTCGACGAGGTTGGCAGACGTGAGGATGGGCACGCCCGGCGCCATGTGCATCGTCGTGCTCGACATGTAGTACGTGTCACCGACCCGGATCGTCGAGGGATCGGGCACGTCGGCCCAGATAATGGGGTTGCGGGCGAGACCCTGCGCCGCGGCGGCCGGGAGGAGGACGCCCGCCAGCAGCACGAGGCCCCAGAGCCGACGCCGGACGGAACGGAGCATGGGATCGCAGGGGAAGGGTCCGAGAGCGGAGCAGCCCGGCGACCGCGCTCGGCCGAAGCTGGAATGGACGCCATTGATACGTTTCAATTCCGCGTAGCGCAAGCGCTTCCTGCGAGACTCGGCCCGAAAGACAGCCGGACACCCCTCAGTTCATAACGGTGCTATAGCGCAGAGGAACCGCTTCCAGTACCTTCAGTGTGCAGGTCATAATATCTATACCCCACCGGCCCTTCTGCTTCTTCGCCGATGCGCGCCCCCGACCGCCTTTTCCTTGCTCTCCTCGCCGCCCTCGTCGCGGTGCCCGCGCCCGCACAGGAGGCCGCGCTCCAGCTCGGCGACCTCTTCCACGACCACGCCGTCATCCAGCGCGACGCGGCCGTGCCGGTCTGGGGGACGGCCGCGCCCGGCGCAGCCGTCACCGTCGAGCTGGCGGGCGAATCGGCCGGGGCGATCGCTGACGGAGCCGGAGGCTGGACGGTCCGCCTTCCGCCGCTTCCCGCAGGCGGGCCCTACACGCTGACGGCCCGTGCGGGCGGAGCCACGGCGACGGCCACCGACGTCCTCGTCGGCGATGTCTTCCTCTGCACCGGCCAGTCGAACATGCAGTTCACCGTCGGCCGCTCGACGTTCGGGACGTTCGTGGCGCGCGGGATGGGCGACGAGCGGATG
>CAYPVZ010000003.1:12675-31794 GCA_964414235.1 uncultured Rhodothermales bacterium
TTGTAGACGCCCTTGATGTCCTGCTCGGCCTGGACGCGCGAGCGGATGCGGATGCTCACCGTCCCGAACGTCGCCAGGCCGACGCCGCTCGCCGCGTTTCCCGACTCGGCCGCGTGGGAGGTCGCCACGCCCGAGACCGTGCCCGGCTGGTCGGCCGTGTGCGCGTTCTTCGCCCGCGACCTCCGGTCCGGGCCTCTGGCAGACGTGCCGGTCGGGCTGATCGCGTCCGCCTGGGGCGGCTCGGCGATCCGCGCGTGGACGCCCACCCCGGCACTCGAACGCCTCGGCGGTCACGACGCCGACATCGACGCCCTCCAGCTCTACGCCTCAGACGAGAGACGGGCGCAGCAGGCGTTCGGCACGACGTGGGAGGCCTGGTGGCGCGACCGCACCGGCACTGCCGTAGGCGACGAGCCATGGCAGCCCGCGACTGGCGCCCGCTGGGACGCCGCCCCCACCGGCCTCGGCGACTGGACCCAGTGGGACGGCCTGGCCAGCTACACCGGCATGATCTGGTTCCGCACCACCGTCACCCTCACAGCCGAGCAGGCCACTCGGGGCGCCGACCTCGCCCTCGGCGCCATCGACGAGGTCGATGAGACGTGGATCAACGGGCACATCGTCGCCAACACGTTCGGGTATGGGACCGAGCGGACGTACGCGATCCCGGCCGAGCTCCTCCGGGAAGGCGAGAACGTCGTCGTCGTCAACGTGCTCAACACGTACGCGGCGGGCGGGATGACGGGCGACCACAGCCTCCGCGCGCTCCGCCTCGACGACGGCACCCGGATTCCGCTCACCGACTGGCAGTTCCTCGTGGCCCGCGAGCGGACGGGCCCGCCGCCGCGCGCGCCGTGGGAATCCGTCGGCGGCCTCTCGACGATCCACAACGCGATGGTGGCGCCGCTCCGCGACATCGCCCTCCGCGGTGTGCTGTGGTACCAGGGCGAGTCGGATACCGAGCGCGGCGACCTCTACGAGGGCCTGATGCGCGCGCTCATCGGCGGCTGGCGCGACCAGTTCGCGTCACCGACGGGCGACCCGCTGGCGGCGTTCATCGTGCAGCTCCCGAACTACGGCCCGTGGCCGACGGCGCCGCGGCCGTCAGGGTGGGCCGAGGTCCGCGAGGCGCAGCGGCTGGCGACCGTCGGCGACCCGTTCGCGGCCTACGCCGTCACCGTCGACGTCGGCGACGCGCGCGACCTCCACCCGACCACCAAGCAGCCCGTCGGCGCGCGGCTTGCGCGAGCGGCGCGGCACGTGATCTACGGCGAGGACGTGACGCCGAGCGGCCCGCGGCCCGTCCGCGCCGAGCGCCAGGGCGACGCCGTCGTGGTCTCGTTCGACGACGTCGTGGACGGACTCGTGGTCTACGGCGGCGCCGGCCCCATCGGCTTCGAGCTCTGCGGTGCCGACGCGGAGAGCTGCCGCTACGTCGACGCCCGCGCCGAGGGCGACACAGTCCGGATCCCGCTCGACGGCGCGGCGGCCACACGCGTCCGCTACGCCTGGGCCGACAGCCCCATCGTCACGCTCTTCGACGGCGCCGGCCTCCCCGTCGTCCCCTTCGAGCTCCCGGTTCGCGCCGGGGACTGAGTCCCGCCGCGCTGGCGGAGCGGTTCCGCCAGTCGGCCGAACGACCACCTCCGCCCCGTTCCCATGAGATCCCTGCCCCTCCTGATGGCGCTGGCCCTCGCCGCGCCCGCCCTCGCCCAGAACGACGACGCGCCGCCCCCCCGATTCGGTGGCCCCGTCGAGCTCCACGACGACGACGTCCCGGCCTTCCCCGAGCCGCCGGCCGACATCACCACCGTGCGCGACGACATCCCGCACGGCGCGCTGGCGATGATCGAGTACGCATCGGAGACCGTCGGGACGACGCGCGCGATGCAGGTCTACACACCGCCCGGCTACTCGGCCGACCACGCGTACCCGGTGCTGTACCTGCTCCACGGCATCGGCGGCGACGAGACCGAGTGGGAGCGGTTCGCGACGCCCGACGTCCTGCTCGACAACCTCATCGCCGACGGCAAGGCCGTGCCGATGATCGTCGTGATGCCGAACGGCCGCGCCCAGCCGAACGACCGCGCCGAGGGCGACGTGTTCGCCTCCGCCCCGGCCTTCGCCGCCTTCGAGGGCGACCTGCTGAACGACGTCATCCCGGCCATCGAGGCCCGCTACAGCGTCGCCGCCGACCGCCAGCACCGCGCCCTCGCCGGACTGTCGATGGGCGGCGGGCAGTCGCTCAACTTCGGACTGGCGCACCTCGACACGTTCGCCTGGATCGGCGGTTTCTCGTCCGCGCCCAACACGGCGCCGCCCGCCGAGCTCGTCCCGGACCCGGAAGCCACGGCGGACCAGCTGGCGCTGCTCTTCCTCTCATGCGGCACCCAGGACGGCCTCTTCGGCATCAGCCAGGGCGTCCACACCTACCTGGCCGAGCACGGCGTGCCCCACGTCTGGCACGTGGACGGGAACGGCCACGACCCGACGCACTGGCGCCACAGCCTCTACCACTTCGCCCAGCTCCTGTTCAAATGAGGACCCGGCCCCTCCTCGCGCTGGCGCTCCTCGGGACCGCCAGCGCCGCGGCCCAGAATCCGCTCGTCACCGACCAGTTCACGGCCGACCCGACAGCGCGCGTCTTCGACGGGCGGGTCTACGTCTACCCGTCCCACGACGTGGACTGCGGGACGGGCTGGTTCTGCATGGAGGACTACCACGCCTTCTCGTCGGCCGACCTCGTGACTTGGACCGACCACGGCGTCATCCTGAGCCAGGAGGGCGTGCCGTGGGTGGACGCGGCCTCGAACACGATGTGGGCACCGGACGCCGTCGAGAAGGACGGCCGGTACTATTTCTACTTCCCCTCCGCCGCCGACTCGGTGCGGAGCGTCGGCGGGCGTCGGATCGGGGTCGCCATCGCGGACACGCCGCACGGGCCGTTCATCCCCGAGCCCGAGCCCATCGCCGACGTCGGCGGGATCGACCCGAACGTGCTCATCGACCGCGATGGGCAGGCCTACCTCTACTGGGCCGGCCGCGGCCTCCACGGCGCCCGCCTGTCGGACGACCTGCGGTCGCTGGCCTCCGAGCCCGTTCGCCTCGACGCGTCGTTCCCCGAGGGCTTCAAGGAGGGGCCGTTCGTGTTCGAGCGCGAGGGGGTCTACTACTTCACGTTCCCCTACGTCCTCCACGAGACCGAGGCGCTCGCCTATGCGACCGGCGCCAGCCCGCTCGGCCCGTTCGAGTACCGGGGCGTGTTCATGGAAGAGCACCCGTCGGGCTGCTGGACCAACCACCACTCGGTCCTCGAGCGCGACGGCCAGTGGCTCTTGTTCTACCACCACAACGACCTCTCGCCGGACTTCGACAAGAACCGCTCGATCCGCGCCGACAGCCTCTTCTTCAACCCGGACGGGACGATCCGGATGGTGACGCCGACACACCGCGGCGTGGGACTGGCGGACGCGCGCGGCACGCTTCAGGTGGACCGCTACAGTCGGACGAGCGGGGCCGGCGTCGAGGTCGCGTTCCTCGATTCCGCCAACCCGTTTGCGGGGTGGAGCGTCGCGCTCGAACAGAACGGCGCCTGGGTCGCCTTTGACGGCGTCGATGTCGGCGCGGCGGCGCCGGCCTCCGTGCGCCTCCGCGCGCGGTCCGAGACCGGCGCGACGCTCAAGGTCCGGATCGGACGCGACGGCACCTATGCCTCGGCCGACCTGGAGCTATCGCCAGCGGCCGACTGGCAGACCGTCGAGGCGCCCATCGCGGATGTGCCGACGGGCGTCCGCGACCTGTGGGTCTCGCTCCGGAGCGCCGGCCGCGTCGAGGTCGACTGGGTCCAGTTCGACTGAGGCGCCGGCCCTCTTTCCCATTCGCTGCTTTCCATCCACGCCCGGCGCGCGCCAGCCGCCCGGGACGACCTCCTCTCCCCCTTGCGCCGGATCCCATGAAGCCTCTCGCCTCTGCCTGGCCCCTGCTCCTGCTCGCTCTGGTGCTGGCCAATGTCGGCCACGCTCAGGGCAGCTTCACGCCGGCCACGACCAACGTAATGGGCGCCGACTACCCGCGCGTCGACGCCGAAGGCCACGTCCAGCTGCGCCTCGAAGCGCCCGGCGCGACGAGCGTCCAGGCCAACTTCTGGAGCGGCCCCAAGGTCGACATGACAAAGGACGAGGACGGCGTGTGGACGGTCACGACGCCCGCCGTCGTCCCGGGCCTCCACTACTACACGTTCATCGTCGACGGGGCCGAGCTGGCCGACCCGAGCAGCCGGTCGTTCTACGGCGGCAGCCGGTACGTCAGCGCGGTCGAGGTCCCCGAGGCCGGCTCGACCTACTACGCGATCCAGGACGTCCCGCACGGGCAGGTCCGCGAGGTCTGGTACGACTCGGACGTGACCGGCTCGTGGCGGCACGCGATGGTCTACCTCCCGCCGCGCTACGACGCCGACCTCGGCACGCGCTACCCGGTCCTCTACCTCCAGCACGGGGGCGGCGAGGACGAGACGGGCTGGGTCCGCCAGGGGAACGCCAACGTCATCCTCGACAACCTGATCGCGGCTGGCGACGCCGAGCCGATGATCGTCGTCATGGCCAGCGGCTACGCCCGCCGCGCCGACGACGACGAGCCCGCGCCGGCCAACCGCTGGGAGGGCATCCAGCGGATGTTCTCCGCCTTAGAGGACGACGTGACGGAGGCGCTCATCCCGTTCGTCGACGCGACGTTCCGCACGATCCCGGACCGCGAGCACCGGGCCATGGCCGGCCTGTCGATGGGCGGGATGCAGACGTTCCACACGGCGCTGAACCACCTCGACCTCTTCTCCTACATCGGCGGCTTCAGCGGGGCCGCGCTCCCAGGCGCGGGGGGCTTCGACCCCGTGACGGCCTACGGCGGCGTCTTCGCCGACCCAGATGCGTTCGCCGACCGCGTGAACCTGCTCTGGATCGGGATCGGGACGGACGAGCCCGAAGGGATGTACGCCGGAGTCAACGGCTTCCACACCGCGCTGGCCGAGGCCGGCATCGATCACGTGTACTACGAGTCGCCGGGGACGGACCACGAGTGGCAGACGTGGCGCCGCTCGCTCCACGACTTCGCCCCGCGACTCTTCCAGTAGCCGAGCGGCTGGCGGCCTCGTCGTGCGGGGCGCGGCCGCCAGCCGCACCGGCGCGCAGAAACCGATCGGCGCGCCCGGATCGCTGCGGCGACGCGCCCCCAGCCATGCGCCCATGCGACCCGACTTCGGCAACGTCCCGGACGGAACCGACCGCTTCGATGCGCTCGCGGGGCGGATCCCGTACACCGCGTTGATCTCCGCCAAGACGCTCCTCTTCGAGGCCGCCGGCGAGCACACGTCGTCCGACTTCGGCCGCTGCGTCCAAACGGCCACCTCCGGACGAGCCTTCAGAACGCGCAGGGTTAGGGCCGGATCGTCAGGCGCTCGCCCGGCGCCGCGTCCAGCTGGCGGACCTCGTCGCCGAGGCGGACGCGGATGGGGCCGCCGCGCTCCGAACGGATCGTCGCCTCGGTCAGCCGGCCGTCGTGCCACGCGATGTCGACGGTAAGGCCGCCCCGTGCCTTGAGGCCGCGGATCTCGCCATCTGGCCACGCCGATGGGAGCGCCGGCAGCAGGTGGACCTCGCCCGCGTGGTTCTGCATCAGCATCTCGAGGATGCCGGCCGCCGCGCCGAAGTTGCCGTCGATCTGGAACGGCGGGTGCGCATCGAACAGGTTCGGATAGACGCCGCCTGAGCCCTGGTATCCCGTCGCCCGCGTCAACGTGAGGAGGCTCGAAAGAAGTCGGTAGGCGCGGTCGCCGTCGTGGAGCCGGGCCCAGAAGTTGATCTTCCATGCCTTCGACCAGCCGGTGCCCTCGTCGCCGCGGAGTTCGAGCGACTGGCGGGCCGCGTCGAACAGCGCGGGCGTGTCCCAGGCCGTGATTTCGTAGCCCGGGTGGAGGCCCCAGAGGTGCGAGACATGACGGTGGTGGTCGTCGGGGTCGTCGGTGTCCTCCATCCACTCCTGGAGTTGGCCGAGGCGGCCGATCCGGTTCGGCGCGATCCGGGCGCGCATCGCCGCCAGGGTGTCGCGGAAGGCCGCGTCGACGCCGAGGACGTCGGCCGCGCGGATCGTCCGCTCGAACAGGTCGCGGATGAGCTGGTGGTCCATCGTCGGCCCCATCACGACGCCGCGGTTCTCGGGCGAGACGGACGGGCCGGAGATCAGGGTCCCCGTGTCCGGGTCCTCCACGAGCGTGGCGACGAAGAAACGTGCAGCGCCGCGCAGGAGCGGGTAGGCCGTCTCGCGGAGGAACGCCTCGTCGCCGCCGTACTCGTAGCGCCACCAGAGGTGCTGCGTGAGCCACGCGCCGCCGGTCGGCCAGAGGCCCCAGAACGGGCCGTCGATGGGCGCCGCGCCGCGCCAGAGGTCCGTGTTGTGGTGGACGACCCAGCCGGGAGCGCGGTAGTGCGCTCGGGCGACGGCGCGGCCTGTCTCCGAGAGGTCTTCGATCAGCGAGAAGAGCGGCTCGCTGAGCTCCGCGAGGTTCGCGGGCTCCGCCAGCCAGTAGTTCATCTCCGTGTTGATGTTGACCGTGTACTTGCTGCCCCAGGCCGGCGCGTTGCTGTCGTTCCAGAGGCCCTGGAGATTGGCTGGCTGGCTGCCCGGCCGGCTCGACGCGATGAGGAGGTAGCGGCCGTACTGGACCAGGAGCGCCGCCAGCCCCCCATCGCCGCCGTCGCCGAACTGGCGGATGCGGTCGACGGTCGAGAGGTCGGTGCGGCTCGGGCCAAGATCGAGCGAGAAGCGACGGAAGAGCGACCGGTGGTCGTCGAGGTGGCGCTGGCGGAGCGTCGCGTACGGCGTGCCGCGGACGGCCGCGATCGTCGCGTCATTGCGGGCGACGGGGTCGCCGCTCACGTCGTCGTAGCGGACGAAGGTGGTGGCGCCCGCGAGGACGATCGTCGCCGCGTCGGCGCCGGTGACGGACGCGACCGTGTCGGTCACGGCCACCTCGCCGCCCTCGGACGTCACCCACAGCCGGGCCTCGAACCGGATCACACCGTCCTCGACGACTCCTTCCATCGCGATCTCGCCCGGCCCCACGACCCGATGCAACCGGGTCCCATGGAGCCTCGTCGGCGCGACGGTGAACGAGACCTGCTCCGGCCGGTCGGCCGAGATCCGGACCACGAGGACGTCGTTGGGGGCGCTGGCGAAGACCTCGCGCGTGAACGTCACGCCGCCGACGCGGAAGGTCGTTCGGGCAATGGCCTCGTCGAGATCGAGCTCGCGACGATAGGCCGAGACCGAATCCACCCCCGGCATCGTCAGGCGAAGATCCCCGAACGACTGGTACGAGCGCTGCTGCAGCGGCGCGCTCATGAAGCGAACCGCCGCGAGGTCCGACGCCGCCTGCCGCTTCCCCTCGGCCAGCAGCTGGCGGATGGCGTCGAGCGCCTCGTGCGCGCCCGGCCGCTCGTACGCGTGCGGGTGCCCGTCCCAGATCGTGTCCTCGTTGAACTGGATCCGCTCCTCGGCCGTTCCGCCGAACACCATCGCCCCGAGGCGGCCATTCCCGACGGGGTAGGCCTCGACCCATTCCGAGGCGGGCACAGGCGCCCACAGCGTGAGCGCGCCAGGCTGCGCCGCCAGCGGGACGGCGACGAGGGCGACCAGAAAGACGAGCAGCGAGCGGCGCATGGGTTACTCGGCCGTCAGAAGTCGGACGTCGAACACGCCGCCGGCCATCGAGCCGGGATGGGCCTGAAAGCGCGTCACGAGGACACCGTCGCTGCGCCGAGCCTCGGCCGGGATCGGGTAGTCGACGTGGAAGAAGGTCTCGGGGCGGCCGGTCGAGGTGATGGTCTCGATCAGGACGTCGTTGATGAGGAGGTCGAACGTCCGCCCACGGTCGCCGCCGGAGTAGGTCACGCGCAGCACGTCGGCCTCAGCGTCGGGATCGGTGAGGGCGTAGCTGAACCAGCCGGCCGCGTGGCGCCAGTAGCCGCCGCGGAAGTAGCCGGACTCGGTCCGCTCGCCCGCGAACCCGTGCTCGACCTCCGGCTGCTGCTGGCCCGGCGTCACCTGATCGACCGTCCGGGCGGCAAGGGCGGCCTGCGCACGGGCCTCCGCGGCGACCGAGTCGAGGCGGGCCTGGTACTCGTCCTCGGTCGCCTGCGGCCAGTAGACCACGTAGCGTGCGTCGTGGAGGCGAAAGAACGGGATGAGCGTGAGGACCTCGTCGGTGCCGCGGATCCCTTCGGGCACGCGGAACGTGAGCGGCTCGCCCGCGACCGGCTCGATGCCCGCCAGGAACTGGTCGACGTCGCCGACGAAGACGGGGGCGGCCGTCGGCGGGCAGAGCGGGCCCGTCGCGACGTGGCCCATCCGGCTGTCGTCGGCGAGGTACGCCAGCTGCTCGCCCTCGAACGGGTGCGTCTTGGCCGCCAGCACGATGGGACCGTGGAGCACAGCGTAGTAGCTCGACCCGTCCGGCAGCGACTCCAGCGCGGTGTGCATCGGGAGCCCCACCGTCACCTGGTCGCCGGCCCGCCAGTCTCGTGCGACGCGAACGAATCCGTCGCCGCCGACCTCGACCGCGGCCGGCTGGCCGTTCACAGCGACGCGCATCTCGCCGGGCCGCACCCACGCCGGGTGGCGGAGGTTCAGCGCGAACGCCCCCGGCCGTTCGACGGTGATCGTCACGTCCTCGGCGTCCGGAAAGCGCGTATCCATCCGCAGCCGCACGCCGCGCTCGGCCCAGTCCAGCGTCGACGGAATGAACAGATCGACGAACAGGTCGTCGCCACGGTGGGCGTAGATCATCTCGCCGTACCGCGCGTGGTTCTCGATGCCGGAGCCCACGCAACACCACATCGCCAGTTCGGGCTGCGAGTAGACGCGGTAGTGCCCCGGCCGCATCGACGTGAAGTAGGCGAGGCCGCCGGTCTCCGGGTCCTGCGACGACAGGATGTGGTTGTAGAGCGCCCGCTCGTAGTAGTCGAGGTAGCGGGCATCCGGGTCCGACTCGAAGAGCAGCTTCGTCAGCCGGAGCATGTTGTACGTGTTGCACGTCTCGACGCCCTCCGGCTCGCGCACCATCGACGAGAAGTCGTCGGCCGGGTTGAAGTGCTCCGCCACGCTGTTCCCGCCGATGGCGATGGTGCGGTGGCCGACGACGGTGTCCCAGAAGAACGTGGCCGCCTCGCCCCAGTCCTCGTAGCCGGCCACGCCGTGCTGGCGGGCCACGTCGGCGATCCGCTGGAAGCCGATGACCTTGGGAATCTGCGTGTTGGCGTGGAGGCCCGTGAGCCGGTCTTCGCGCTGCTCCAGAGGGTCGAGGATGACGCGGTGCGAGAGGCGGTCCGCCAGCCGGAGATAGGCGTCGTCGCCCGTGATCGCGGCGACGTCGGCGACCACCTCGTTGAGGCCCCCGTGCTCGCTGCGGAGCACCTCCTGAACCTCGGCGTCGCTCAGCCCGCCGACCTCCTCGCTTGCCCAGTCCGCCAGCGCGACGAGCATCCCGCGGGCTTCCTCGACGCCACCGTGGACGTACGCGTCGCGGAGCCCGGCGAACGTCTTGTGGATGTTGTAGAGCGGTACCCAGCGGCCGTTGAGCCCGAAGCTCTCGGCACGGATCTCGCCGGCCGCGACCTCGGCCCACATCGCCTCGCCGTCCGGGATGCCCGCGAGGTAGCCGGTCCCGATGGCGTCCTGCGCCCGCTTCAGCTCCGCGACCATGTAGGCCAGGCGCTCGCGCAGCTCCGGGTCGCCGGTCGAGGCGACCATGAACGCGAGCGCGCTGAGGTAGTGGCCGCCGATGTGCCCGTCGAGCCCGGTAGCCTCCCAGTTGCCATACGAGTCGGCCTTCGGCTCCAGCCCGGCCTCGCGGAGGTAGGGCGCGAGGAGCCGGTCGGGGTCCATCTGCAGGAGGTACTGGCGGTCGAGGTCCTGGGCGCGCTTGAACGGGCCGTCGAGCAGCCGGACGGCCGACGGGTCGAACGCCTGGACGGGCGCGCGCTGCGCTCGCGCGGGCCCGACGAGAATCGCCCCCGCGAGCACGATGGTGAGGAAAGACCGGATCATTGAGGCAGAAGGATCGAGTAGCGTTGTGCCCTCCGGATTCACGGAGCGCGAGGGCAACAGCGCCCATCGGAAGGAGCGTGACCACCAGCGTCTAAGTCCGGTCAGGGCGAGGGGACTTCCGGGGCGGTACATGGAGCCGATGGAGGAGTCGCCAGCCGCATCTGGCGACGTCGCCCCCAGACCCAAAACGGCCGACCAGGCACATTTGAAACGTATCAATATATTCTCGGCTGAGCGTCCCACGTCTCCCTCCCGAGTCCAAAGTCGCCCCGTCCCAGATCGGCCGGCCTACCGACACACTCGCCCCACTCCCGTTGCCTCATGATGTCGACTCGCCGCCTCTCCCCTCTCGTAGCTGTCCTGCTGGCGGCCGCCGCCAGCGGGCAGCCCACGTACGTCAACGCCGTCATCCCGGGCGACCACCCGGACCCCACGCTCACCCGGGTCGGCGACGACTTTTACACGTCGGGATCGTCGTTCAACGTGACGCCGACGATCTACCACTCGACCGACCTCGTTCACTGGCGGGTCATCGCGCAGCCCGTCGCCGCCGACTGGCCGCTCTACGGCGACAGCCCGGCGGGCGGAGTCTGGGGCGGCCACATGGTGGCCCACGGCGGGCGCTACTGGCACGTCTTCGGCCGCGGCACTGGAGACCGCGCGATGTATTTCGTGACGGCGGACCAGCCCGAGGGCCCCTGGAGCGAGCCGGTCCGCATGACGGTGCCGCCCGACGTCCCCGGCTTCGGCGTCGACAACTCGGTCTTCGTCGATACGGACGGGCGCTGGTTCCTCGTCACCAAGAACGGCCAGTCGGTCAACTACGTCGTCGAGCTGGGGGCGGACGGGCAGGCGGCGGGTGAGGTCCTCAACCTGTCGTGGCTCAACCCGGCGCCGGCGCTGCCCTATGGCTGGGCCGAGGGGCCCGTGATGTGGACGCACGACGGGTACTACTACTACAGCTTCGCCCAGCACCTCGCCGGCAACCAGTACGTCATGAGGAGCGCCGTCCGGGGCGCCCCACTTTCTGACGAGCCGAGCGCGTGGGAGACGCCGCGCGTGCTGTTCACGGGCTCGCGCAGCGCCTTCGGCACGCCCAACCACAGCTCGCCGGCCGTGACCGCCAGCGACGGGACGAGCTGGGTGATCTCGCAGTCCTACGACGGCAGCGGAAGCGGCGAGTGGCAGGCGCTCGGCCGGCAGGGCATCCTCAGCCAGATCGTCTACGACGGCGACGGCTGGCCGACGGCGACGTACCCCAACGGCGCCGAGGCCGCGCCCGACCTCCCGAGCAGCGGCATCCCGTGGACCGTCCCGCGGTCCGACCGGTTCGACACGACCGAGCTGGCGCCCGACTGGTCGTTCCTCGGCTTCACGCCCGACGGCGGGCACTCGCTGACGGCGCGGCCGGGGTGGCTTCGGCTCACGCCCACGGGCGGCAGCGCCTTCCCGCCCATCGTCGGCGAGACGACCGTCGTGCAGAACGCCGCCGAGCACGCCTACACGCTCGTCACGCGCGTCGACTTCGACCCCGAAAGCAGCGACGACGAGGCCGGCCTCTGGACGTTCAACGGCTCCGAAACCCTCGTCGCCAAGGTGTTCCTCTCCTCGGACACGGGCGACGTCCCGGTGGTTGTCGCCTTCTTCGACGACGCCTACACCGGCGTCGCTCCCATCGAGACTGACGGTCCGGTCTGGCTTCGCCTCGCCCGCGACGGCCACAGCCTCACGAGCGCCTACAGCCTCGACGGCACGGCGTGGACCGCGCTCAGCACCGTCAACGTCGCGCGCATGGACCGGCACCAGCCGGTGAGCGAGGGCGGCATGGACTACAACGCGTTCACCGGCAACCAGCAGGGCCTCTACGTCCGCGGCGCCGTGCCGGCCGACTTCGACCTCTACGTCTACCGCGACGCCTACGCGCCCATCCCCGCCCGCTACCCGTCCAACGCCAACGGCGTGGCGCCGTCGGCCTCGGGGTACCTGGGCAGCATCCACGACGGCGACTGGGCCATGTACGCCGGCGTCGAGTTCGGACAAGGGAATGAGGACAGCGCGGACTCCCCGTTCTCCCCGCGTGGCATCGAGATCACTGCGTCGAGCGCCGCAGCTGGCGGCACCATCGAGGTCCGCCTCGACTCTCTCGACGGCGCGCTCCTCGCGACGGTCGAGGTCCCCTCCACCGGCGGCTGGTCGACGCCCACGACGACGACGGCCGAGGTGGCCCGCGCGCGCGGGCAGCACGACGTGTTCCTCCGCTTCCGCGGCGGGGCGGGCGAGTTGCTCCGCCTCCACCGGTTCGGCTTCGCCGCCAGTTCGGGAGGCACGGCGACGGAGGCGGGCGCCAGCGGCGCGCTCACGCTCCACCCGCCCTTCCCCAACCCCTTCGGGGCGCAGCCTGCGACGATTTCCTATACCCTGCCCCACACCGGCCCCGCCCGCCTGACGGTGCTTAACGTACTCGGCCAGACCGTCGCGACGCTCGTGGACGGCGTGCAGCCCGCGGGCCGCCACGAGATCATGTTCGACGGCCGCGGCCTCGCAAGCGGCGTCTACGTCTGCCACCTCGAAACCGTCACCGCCACCGCCCGCCAGCGGGTCACCCTCGTCCGCTGACGCCCTCGCCCATGCGCACCCTCCTCCTGGCCGCCACGCTCGTCCTCACCCTCCCCGCCCAGGCTCAGCTGCGGCTCCCCCTCGTGCTGAGCGACGGCGCCGTCCTCCAGCGCAACCACCCGGTCCCCGTCTGGGGCTGGAGCCGCCCTGGCGCCCCCGTCGACGTGGCGCTCGGCGGCCACCGGGCGACGACCACGGCCGACGCCGCCGGGCGCTGGCGGGTGGAACTGCCGGCCATGCCGGCCGGCGGACTCCACACCCTGGAGGTCCGCTCGGGCCGAGAGACCGCCGCGGCCCACGGGCTCTTGGTCGGCGACGTCTGGGTGCTCTCGGGCCAGTCCAACATGGAGTGGATCCTTCGCAACGCGCAGAACGCGGAAGCCGCGATCGCAACCTCGGAGACCCCGTTTATCCGCCACTTCAAGGTGCCGCTGACCTATGCCGAGGCGCCCCAGGACGAGATCGCGGGAGGCGAGTGGGTGTCCGCGTCGCCGGAGACTGCGGGCGCGTTTTCGGCCATCGGGTACTTCTTCGCCCGCGACGTCCAGCCTGCGGCGGGCGTCCCGATCGGCCTGATCAACACGACGTGGGGCGGCAGTCGGATCGAGCCCTGGATGAGCGCCCAGATGCTCGGCCTCGACGCGGCCGAGGCGGAGGCGGTGTTCGACGCCGAGCGAAACCGGGAGGCCCGCACCCGCGCCGAGCTCACGGCGCTCCTCGGCGGCCCGCTCCCGACGGAGGACGCGGGCATGGCCGGCGGCCGACCGGTCTGGGCCGCCCCCGACCTCGACGACACCGACTGGGCGACGCTCCACGTGCCGGGCCTGTGGGAGGGCCAGGGCTACCCCGGCCTCGACGGCATCGCGTGGTACCGCACCACGGTCACACTCTCCGATGCCGACATCGCCGGGGACGCCACGCTCCACCTCGCCATGATCGACGACGGCGACGTCGCGTGGGTCAACGGCATTGAAGTGGGCCGGACGCCGAACGCTTACAACGTGGCGCGCGCCTACACCGTCCCGGCCTCGGCGCTGCGGGCGGGCTCGAACGTGCTGGCGGTCCGCGTCGAGGACTTCCAGGTCGGCGGCGGCATCTACGGTGCCGACGACCAGGTCGCGCTGGAGACCGCCAGCGGGCGGCGCGTGCCGCTGGCCGGCGACTGGCGCTTCCGCGTGGCCGTCGCACGCGTCACGTCGGGCAGCCAGCAGAACCAGATTCCGATGGGGCTGTGGAACCAGATGGTGGCCCCACTCACGCACCAGCCGGTGGCCGGCGTGCTGTGGTACCAGGGCGAGTCGAACGCGAACACCGCTGCCGACGCGGAGGCCTACGCGGGGCAGTTCCAGTCGCTAATCCGCGGCTGGCGGGCGGCCTGGAGCCAGCCCGACCTGCCGTTCTTCTGGGTCCAGCTCGCCAGCTTCCACGCCGCCCCGACAGGCCCCGACGACACCGGCATCTGGCCGATCCTCCGCGCCAGCCAGAGCGCCGCGCTCGCCCTCGACCGGACCGCCGAGGTGATCACGCTCGACGTCGGCGACGCCGACGACATCCACCCGCGCGACAAGCGGACGGTGGGCCACCGGCTGGCGGACGCCGCGCGCGCGATCGTGTACGGCCACCCTGAGGCCCCCTCGTCGAGCCCGCGCTACCAGTCGCATGTGGTGGACGGCTCGCGCGTCGTGCTCACGTTCGCCCATGCGACCGATGGGCTGACCACGCGCGACGGGCTCGCGCTCGGCGGCTTCGCCCTCCAGGATCAGGGCGGCGCGTGGCACTGGGCGCAGACCGAGATCGACGGCGCGCGTGTGACCGTGTGGAGCGAGGGCG
Source organism: uncultured Rhodothermales bacterium (assembly GCA_964414235.1). Lineage (GTDB taxonomy): Bacteria > Bacteroidota > Rhodothermia > Rhodothermales > Rubricoccaceae > Rubrivirga. The sequence continues at coordinate 27,217 of CAYPVZ010000003.1, forward strand.
TCGATGCCCCCGCCGCCGTGCGCTACGGGTGGGCGGACAACCCGGAGCCGGCCACGCTCCAGAGCGCGGGCGGGCTGCCCGCCGCTCCGTTCTCCGTCCAGCTCTAACCGACGACTGCGTCCTGGGCGACGGGACGCCCAGGAGGTGGATGGGCTTGACCGGCTCTCTTCTTTCAGCGGGCCGCTCCCAACTGGGGGCGGCCCGCTTCTCTTGGTGGGTTTGCGCGGTGTGCGCCAGTGCGCTATTGAAACGTTTTAATCCATTCCATAGCTTGCCGCTACCGCTTCCGATCCCTCGCCTCCTTCCCCAATGCCCCCCGTCCTCCGCCTTCTAGGCCTCTCCGCCCTGCTGGCGGCTGCCGCCGGGGCCTCCGCTCAGCCGCTCCGCATGATCGTAGATGCCGAGGCCGGCGAGTACACCATCAGCCGCCACATCTACGGCCAGTTCGCCGAGCACCTCGGACGCGGCGTCTATGAGGGGCTCTGGCGACGCACCGACCACGGCTGGGCCATCAACCAGCCCGTCGCCGACGCCCTCCGGCGCATCCGCGTCCCCAACCTCCGCTGGCCCGGCGGGTGCTTCGCCGACACCTACTTCTGGGAGGACGGCATCGGGCCGACCGAGGATCGCCCGACCATCGTCAACACCAACTGGGGCGGGGTGACGGAGGACAACGGCGTCGGCACCCACGAATTCCTGGAGCTCGCCGAAGCGCTCGGCACCGAGCCGGTGATCGTCGGCAACGTCGGGAGTGGGACGGTGCGCGAGATGGCCCGGTGGTGGGAGTACGTGAACCACCCGGGCCCGAGCCCGATGGCCGACCTCCGGGCGGCGAACGGGCATCCGGATCCGTGGAACGTCCGATTCTGGGGCGTGGGGAACGAGAGCTGGGGGTGCGGAGGGAACATGTCGGCAGCGTACTACGCCGACGAGTACAAGCGGTACGCGACGTTCCTGCCGGGCTACGGCGACGTCCGCCCCTTCCGCATCGCCTCCGGGCCGGCCGGCGACGACTTCGAGTGGACGGAGACGCTGATGCGCGAGGCCGGCCGCATGATCGACGGGATCGACGTCCACCACTACACCATCAACGGCGACTGGTCGACGTCGAAGGGGCCCGCCGTCGGCTTCGACGAGGCCCAGTGGTTCGAGCTCATGCAGCGGGCGCTCGACACCGAGCGCGTGATCCGCGGCCACGAAGCCGTCCTCGACCGGTACGACCCGCGCGGTCGCGTCTGGCTCATCATGGGCGAGTGGGGCACGTGGCACAACCCGACGCCGGGCTCGAACCCCGGCTTCCTCGAACAGCAGAACACGCTCCGCGATGCGATCGTGGCCGCCGCCGAGCTCAACATCTTCAACAACCACGCGCGCCGCATCAAGATGGCCAACCTCGCGCAGACGGTGAACGTGCTCCAGGCGATGATCCTGACGGAGGGTGACCGGATGGTCCTGACGCCGACGTACCACGTGTTCGACTTCTACAAGGTGCATCAGGACGCGACCCTCCTGCCGATGACGCTGGAACGCGGCGCGTACACGTTCGAGGGCCAGTCGCTCCCGGCCGTCAGCGCCTCGGCCTCGCGCGATGCGGAGGGCCGTGTCCACGTCACGCTGGCCAACCTGCATCCCCGCGACGGCTTCACGATCGAAGCCGCGATCCGGGGCCTCGACGCCCACGCAGTTTCCGGCCAGATCCTCACGGCCGATGCGTGGGACGCCCACAACACGTTCGAGGCGCCGGAGACCCTCGTGCCCGCGCCGTTCTCCGGAGCCCGGTTCGGCGGCGAGACGCTCACCATCGACCTGCCAGCCACGTCGGTCGTCGTCCTGACGATGGAGTAGACACGGGTCCGGGACCAGTCCCCTCCATAGCTCTCCACACCGCAACCGCTATGCCCTTGCAGACGAGGCTCCCCGATGATCCGCTCGCTCGCCCTCTCCGCGCTCATTCTCATCACTCCAGCCACGGCGCAGGACTGGCGGACGATGTCGGAGGACGAGCGGCGCGCTTCCGTCGCCCGGCTCCAGCGCGACGCCGAGGCCGACCGCCAGCGCATGATGGCGATCCTCGGCGTCGAGGCGCCGACGGGGCTGCCATCCTGGGAGGACGACCCGAACCGGCCAGCTCACCTCGCCCCGCGCGAGGGGACGGTCAACTGGTACGACGAGGCCGGCAACGTCCACGTCCGCAGCGAGTGGGGCCGATGGTCGAACTACGTCGAGGCCGAGGCGGGCGGCCTCCAGCCGATGGACCCGCTGGTCCTCCGCTCCGGCCGCCGCGTCGAGACGGCGGAGGACTGGTGGACGCTCCGGCGCCCGCAGATCGTGGAGGACTACCTCGTCGAGCTCTACGGCCGCACACCGCCCGACACGCCAGCGATCACATTCACGCCCGTCGGGCCCGACTCGACGGCGGGCGACACCACGATCCGACACATCGTCGGCCGAGTCGCAGGGGAAACATCGGAGATGGCGCCCCGCATCGAGATGGCCCTGTACCTGCCGGAGGGCGCGCATGAGGTCCCGGTCGTCGTCCAGGTCGGCGGCTTCTGGGGACCGCCGGGCGCCCTGCCAGAGCCGGTCCAGATGGCGCTCGCCCGGGGCTGGGCGTTCGCAACAGTCGAGACCGGACCGATCCAGATGGACAGCGGCGCCGGGCTCGATGGAGGGGTCATCGGCTACGTCAACGAAGGCCGGCCCCGCGCCCCGGACGACTGGGGCGTCCTGGCGGCGTGGGCCTGGGGGATGAGTCGCGCGCTCGATTACCTCGACAGCGCGCCCGAAGTGGACGCATCCCGGGCCGCCATCACCGGCCACTCGCGCAATGGCAAGGCCGCCATCCTCACGGCCGCGGTCGACCCGCGCTGGGCCGCCGCCTGGCCGTCATGTGCCGGTGCGATGGGCACGTCGCTCGAAAAACGAAACTGGGGCGAGACCATCGACAACGTGGCGTCGGGCAGCGGCTACCACTGGATGGCCGGGACCTTTCTCCGATACACGGGCCACTGGAACGCGATGCCCGGCGACGCCCACTTCCTGATGGCGCTGGTCGCCCCGCGCCCGCTCTTCGTGACCGGCGGCACGGCCGACCAGTGGTCCGACCCCCGCGGCGAGTTTCTCGCCGCCGTCGCGGCCGACCCGGTCTACGAGTTGCTCGGCGCTCCCGGCCTTCCCACGTACGAGATGCCGGCGCCCGGTGTGGCGCTCACGAGCGGCGCGCTCGCGTTCCGTACCCACGAGGGCGGCCATACGCCGGCCCCCGACTGGCCGGTCTTCTACGACTGGCTGGCGCGATACGTCGAGTAGAGACGGCCGCTCGCCGCTCCCCACCATTGGAAGGCGGACCATGACCGGTGGACCCGGCAGAATTACGCTTCCTGCCACTCGTTCAAGGTTCCAGCCGAGAGAACCGCCGACCTGTCGCTCAGGCGGCGACTCCACCGTACGCGTGTCTCCTCGGGGACGTAGCCGATGACGTGGAATGTTAGCCTCACGGCCCCATGCCGAACGGCCACGCCTGTCCGCCGAGGCTATGCGGCAGTTCCTGACCGAGCACGACCACCCGGCGGCCGACGTCGGCCAGCTCGGCGACGGCGAGCCCGGCGCCCACGACGATGACGTCGGCGTCCACCGATGGCGAGGAGAACGGGCCACAAGGTAGGCCGCGCCTCCGGCCTTCAGAGAGAGCGAAGGGGGGGCGCACGGTGGGGAGGATGAGACGACCACGGGTCGATCTGTAACCCTACCGCCTCTTTTCGTGCCTCCAGCGGCAGCGCGAAGGGCGCATGCCTGGGGACCACGCTACGACGGTTATGGCGGCACAATCTTCGCGCCGCGCCGCTCCTGTCGGGCATTCCCCACGAACGTGCCCGTCCTAGAACCTCTCTGTGGCCTCCGGGCGCCTTCCGGTGATATGGCGCGACGAGGTCCATCTCGCCGCCCTCATTTCGCACGGCATGCTCCCTCTTCTGCTGGCCCGCTCCTCGGCCGTCCGCGCGCTCGGACTCCTCGTCGCGCTCGCGACCTTCGCGCATCCCACGCGAGCCCAGAGCTGGTCCGTCCGGACGGTCGACGACATCGGCGTGCCCCTCTCGAGCATCGACCAGGCCGAGACCCTGCTGCACACGCGGCCGACGGCGGGTACCGCGACCCCGACCGGGATCGACTACAACGGCAACTTTCCGGGCGTCACCGGGGACGACTTCGCCGTCGAGGCCATCGGCATCGTCGACGTGCTGGGGGGCACGAGCGGCATGTTCACGCTCTACGTCAACTCCGACGACGGCTTCCGACTGTGGCTCAACGACGACGTCATCGGCGAGCATATCGGGCCGACGGGGGGGAGCGACGTCACGATGCCAGGCGTGACGCTCCGAGACGGCGACGTGCTCCGCCTGACGTATTTCGAAAACGCCTTCGGCGACGTCCTCACGTTCCGCGTCGGTGGAAGCACGGGGGCACTCGTCGGCGAGAGCGCGTCGGGGATCGTCATCCGCCCGGTCGCCCTGGCTGGAGCCGAGCTCCAGGCCACCACGACCCGCGAAGGCGACATCCGCCTGACGTGGGACACCGACG